>WAOH01000120.1 GCA_015521385.1 Thermoproteota archaeon | reverse complement strand
GCCCATGAAGGTCAGCAGCTCCCTCCCGGTATGGAGCGCTATTACAGAGACGAATTCCGCTTCCCTATCCCTAACATCGGACATCAGCTTTATCAGGCCCTCATTTCCGAGCTTCGAGAATGCGTAGGACGAGAAGGGTCCGGGGAAGCCCCCCAGCGCGCGCACGAACAGGCCAGCGTCCTCCAGGAAGAAGGGCTTAGGCAGGTAGTCGGCCAGCCACAGGGCCGATGTCAGCGCCACCTCCTCGAGATCGTCGCTCTGGGGCTCCAAGTAATCCACTTGAATCCAGCGAACCTCCACTATGTCGGAGAGCATCCTCCTGAACTCCTCGTATTTGTGCCTGTTTGATGAGGCCAGGTAAATCATTTGTACCTACCCCTCGCCTCGACCTTGGTGAGCCTGGCCAGCACCCTGTCGGCCAGTTCCCCGCACCTGCGGTAGCCCCGGAGGAACGACGTCCAGAGGTGCTCCCAGTCGTCCCTCAGCGATTTGAGGGACCTCTTGAGCACGTACAGGTCGACCGCATAGTCCTCGATGTCGTGGGTGTACTCCGCCAGGCCGAAGTCGATCAGGCATATCCTGCCTGAGGGGGTCACCAGCGCGTTGTAGGGAGTCAGGTCGTTGTGGGCTATGTGGGAGGAGTGGAGCTTGCAGGCCATGTCCCCGAAGACCTCTATCCTACCCGGAGTGAGCTCGTCGGCCAGCCTGACCCCCTCCACGAACTCCATCATGAGGGAGTCCTCCCACACGTCCAGCACGGCCGGGACGCTCACCCCTCCCAGCCTGGCTCTCCTCATCAACCTGGCCTCCTTCCTGGTCCTCCCCCTCCTCAAGTGGGTGTCCAGATCCGGGTGCCTGTACCCCTTCCTGATCCTCCTCTTCACGACCACCGGGAGGCCCATGAACTCGGCCTTGTAGAGCTCGGCCTCGGCCCCCCTATATATCAGTTCCATCGAGCTCACCTCCATCCGAACTTGCCCCTCAGCGGGACGAAGGCCACATCGGTGACCCTCCTGGTGATCATCTTCCCCCCGACCTTCTCGACTAAGAGGAGCTCCTGACCCCAGAGCCCCGGAGTTCCCACCGGGATGACCATCTTGCCGCCCTCCTTGAGCATGTCGAAGAGGGGCTCGGGGACGTCGGGCGCGGCCGCGGTCACGAGTATCCTGTCCACCTTAACCCTCAAGGGAACCCCTGCGCTTCCATCCATGTTGAGCACGTGGACCCTAGAGGAGTAGCCCGCAGCGATCAGATTGTAGCGCGCGAGCGTGGCCAGCTGGGGGTTTATCTCTACGCTCACGACGGTACCCCAGGTGTGGGGCGGCGCCTCCGATGGGGCCACTATCTCGGCCACGGTTGCAGCGTGGTATCCGCTCCCCGCCCCGACCTCCAGGACGAGGTGACCGACCTCCAGGTCCAAGAGCTCGTCCATCATGAAGACCATGTGGGGGGCGCTTATGGTCTGTCCCTCACCTATTGGAAGCGGGGTGTCTGCATAGGCCATGTCCCTGTAGCTCTCAGGGACGAACATCTCCCTCTTAACCCTCTCGGCGGCCCTCCTTACCTTCTCGCTCCTTATGATCCCCAGCCTCACCAGCCTATCCACTAACGATTTATGGGGGTCCATTCGGGGAGACTTATGCTGGAGGAAATAATAGCTTACGGGCACCCCAACATAACTGCCAGGCACAGGACCACGCTCCAACTGACCAAGGATGAGGAGATAACCCTGAGGGCGGACTGCGTGGTAGGGGTCAGGGCGAACAAATCGGTCAGGGATCTCTCGCAGGAGCTCAAGTCTCACCTGATAGAGGGGGGGTCCGTGGAGATAACCATTTCCGCCGGGGGAATGGAGTTCCGCCTGGAGGCGATGGGGGACCCGAGGCTCAGGCTCACCCACACTAGGGACGTGGTCGTGAGGAGGTCCGATTTCGTGGACGACAGGACCTTGGTCATCAGGTCAAGCGCCGCGGCCAGGGATCTGCCTAGGGAGATGGTGAGGGCCATGAGGAGGGCCGATGAGGTTATAGTCATGGAGATATCCTTCTGATATCTTTCTGACCTCTGATCAGTGAAACCCCTGGGCAGCTGGGTCCCTGGGCTTGATAACCTCTCTCAGGAAGGAGGTGGCGTAGACACCCCTCTCGAGGAAGAAGGAGAGGACCACGTTGCCTCCCCTCACGAGCGACACCAAGGACTTGGCCCTGGCCAGGGCGACCCTGAGGTCCCCCAGGGCGCTTATCTCTGGGAACTCCCTGAACAGGAAAAGGTCTAGGGATACGCCCTCCTCCCTCAGTATGCTCCTCAACGCCTCCGACGTCCATCCCCTCACCCTGGTGTAGGCCCCGGGGATGGGCAGGACGAGCCTACCCGCCTCGGGATACAGGGACACCTCGCCGTTCTCCTTCAAGACGAGATCCCCCTTCCTCGGGTCCAAGCCCTCCATCAACCTCTTGGAGAGGAGCAGGTTGAAGAGGTAGGATTGATAGGAGTGGATGTAGAGCCTGAGCAGCTCCACCCCCACCTCGTCGGCCAGCTGCCTCAGGCTCCTGGCCCGGGTCTCGTATCCCTGCTCTGCCATCATCGACGTGGCTGACCCGAGATCCCTGAGGAGGAGGGCCCTGCCTATGTCGTGGTTGAATGGGGGTCTCACACCGAACCTCTGGTAGGAGAAGAAGTTGGGGAATTCGTCGGCTATGGAGGAGGGGATCAGCTCAACCCCGCGGACCACCACCGTGAAGTGGTTACCGTCGTTCCTCCCCCTGGACAAGGGCTCGTGGAATCGCCCCACCGGTCTTATCCATACTCCGTCCCTGATCTCCCTGAGCCTGAACCTCCCCTCCAGCGAGAAGAACTGGAAGGTGACGGCCCTGGCGTCCTTCAGGCCAGCATACCTAACTCGACCGCCCAGTTCCCTGCTGATGAGGGAGGCCAGCTCCCTGGTACCCATCTTGGTGAACTTGGCGGCCACCAAGTAGTGGTAGGGTCCCTCCGACGGGAAGCCCTCGCTCCCCAGGAGGACTCGGGATGCCCTCCTTCCCATGAGGACCTCGTCCACTACGAAGTCGCTGAGCCTCTCCTTTATCCTCCCGCCGATCCCACCGTCCGTGAGGTAGGTGAGCATTCCCAGCCTCTCATCAAGCTCCGGCACCCTCACCTGTACAGCCTCAGCCTCCCGGTGACCCTGTCTATCCTCTCGCCCTCGTGGGGCCCTATCCCCACGGCACTCGGGGTTCCTGGCTCCAGCTCAGTCAGGCCGGCATCCCTTATCAGGACGGCGGGAAGGTCCCTCTCCAGGGCCTCCCGGTAGACTTCCATGAGTTCCTCCTCGCTCCCCACTTGGACCACGACCTTCTTGGCTCCCTCCTCCCTCCACATCCTGTACACATCCGGCATCCTCCTCCTCACAATCTCAGCCGCCTCCAGCGAGGCGTGGGCTACCTGAACTGCCAGTTTGCCGCAGCTCATTCCCAGATCCTTCCTCACGACTATGACCTGCTTGTACCTCATGAGAGCACCCTCTCCAGCAACCTCAGGTAATCAATGGCTACGTGCCTCCATGTTCTAGATAGGGCTTTCCCTCTACCTCTTTCACCCATCTCCTCCCTGAGATCGTCGTTCGTTAAAAGGAGAGCTATCTTCTCCGCCATCTTATCGGCATCCCTCTTCTCTATGTAGCCGTCGACCCCGTCCTCCACCAGGTCCCTGGCCCCGCCGACGTCGGTTGTGACCACCGGAGTGCCAGCGGCCATCGCCTCCCTTATCACCAACCCGTAGCCCTCGTACCTGGCTGGATGGAGGAGGAGATCGGCCGCCCTATAGTATTTGACGGTTTCCTCGAACCTCTTGCGTCCTAGGAGGGCGATACGGTCCTCCACACCCAGACGGCTGGCCCTCCCCTCTATGACCCCCTTGAGGGGGCCCTCCCCGATTACTAGGAATCGTGCTTCGGTCACGCCCTTCCTCATCAGCGAGGCAGCTACCTCCGGAATGATGTCGAATCCCTTGGCCTCGATGAGGGCCCCGACCGACAGGACCAGCTTGGCTCGGGGGTCCAGGCCCAGCTCCTCCCTCACCTCCTCCTTGGGAGGGAGGGCCAGGAAGGGCTCCGGGTCTATCCCCCCGGGTATGATCCCGCTCACCCCAATGCCCGAACCCTCGAGGCGCTCGGCGAGCCAGCTACTCACCGAGATCACCGCCTCCGCTTTGGAGGCCGCTATCCTAGAGAGGTGGGGTGAGACCCTGAGGTCGCTGCCGTGGAAGGTGACCGTGTACGGTACCCCGAGGAAGCTCGCGAGCCAGGCAGCTATTCCGGAGGTTACGGCATACTGGGCTAGAGCCACGTCCGGGCACTCCCTGGCGAGCGCGAGTGCCGAGTGAACGATGAAGGTGAGCCCCCTTAGGACGGGCACTCCCACGTTCAGGGCGTTCCTCACCCGCTCCCCCCACTTGGACCTGGCGTTGTGGTAGGAGACGACGACCACCTCATGCCCAAGGGACATGAGCTCCCCCGCCAAGTAAGTGGTGTATATCTGCACGCCGCCCACATCTGGGTGGTAGGGCCCCACGAGCGCTATCCTCATCTGGAGGGACTGACGGTCCGGCTTGATAAAGACCAATGTTTAATTCGAGGAAGCGGCGGAATAACTGTGACCTCCCATGGGGGTCAAGATAGGTGACCTGATAACGAGGAAAGTGGAGCTCAGGCTTAAGGATCTGTCGGGAAAGAAGCTGGCCCTCGATGCGTTCAACGCGATGTACCAGTTTCTGGCCAAGATAAGGCAGCCCGACGGCACTCCCCTGATGACCAGCAGGGGGGAGATAACGAGCGTTCACTCGGGGATCTTCTACAGGACCGCGAACCTGCTGAAGGAGGGGATAATTCCCATCTACGTATTCGATGGGGAGCGTCCCGAGTTCAAGGCTGAAACCGTTGAGGAGAGAGTGAAGGTCAGGGAAGAGGCTGAGGAGAAGTGGAAGGAGGCCTTACGGAGGGGAGACCTCGAGGAGGCCAGGAAGTACGCCCAGGCAGCGCTGATGGTCACGGATGAGATGGTGGAGGACGCCAAGCAGATCCTCCGGCTGATGGGCGTTCCCGTCGTGCAGGCGCCCAGCGAGGGTGAGGCTCAGGCTGCGTACATGGCAGCTAAGGGCGATGTGTGGGCCGCGGCCTCCCAAGATTACGATTCCCTCCTGTTCGGTGCGCCCAAGTTGGTGAGGAACGTCACCATCACGGGTAAGAGGAAGCTCCCCGGGAAGAACGTGTACGTTGATGTGCACCCGGAGCTTATAGAGCTGAAGGACGTGCTGAGCAGCCACGGGATCACCAGGGAGCAGCTGATACTCATAGGAATCCTGGTGGGGACGGACTACAATCCCGGAGGCGTCAGGGGGATAGGGGTGAAGAGAGCCCTGGAACTGGTGAAGAGGTTCCCGAAGCCCGAGGTCCTCTTCGCTAAGGTGAACTGGGAGTTCGATGTGGATCCTCGGAGCATATTCGAGTTCTTCCTCAATCCGCCAACTACCGACGACTACGATACCGACCTGAGGAGGCCCGACAGGGAGGGCCTGATCAAGTTCATGGTGGATGAGCACGAGTTCTCGGAGGACAGGGTGAGGAAGGTGGTGCAGGAGATAGAGGAGGCCTACAAGATGCTCGCCGGAGGGGGGCTGGAGGCCTGGTTCTGAACCTTTGGTTCTGAGCCACTCACTCCTCGTCCGGCGTCAGGTATCTCCTCTCACCGGCTATCTCTATGAGGAGTTCTCCCTTCTTGCCACTAGCCGATGTGACTACCTTGCCCATTACCTCCAGTTTTAGCAGAGCCTCCTCTATTTGAGAGAGGGACACCCCTGGTATTTTGGAGGAGACCAGCTCGTAGAGATCCCTGTCGTTTATGACCCTCTTGCTCCTAACCACGTCGTATATCACCGTCAGGAGGGGGAGGTTTCGGGACATTCAGCCCGCCCTGCTAACCCTCTCAAGCTCGGCGCTGCTTACCCCTTCGATGCCCTGAATGGCCTCCATTATCCTGTCAGTTATCCCGTCCTCCTCCGGGGCGGTGAGGACCACGCTGAGGGCGGTTATCCCGAACCCGATCGGCTTCTCCTCGTAGCTCTCCAAGTTCCCCCCGATGGAGGACAGAGCCCCCCTGAGGGACTCGACGACCTTGGTCGGTTCAACGCTCCCGTCGAGGAGCACCCTGACTAAAGCCATTATCCTAGCCATAGGATCACCTCACGGACCGACGAACCCGCAGTTGGGACAGACGTACTCGTTGGCCTGCTTCCTGCATACCTTGCATCTTATTATCACCGCCTCCCCGCAGTTGGGGCAGCGGAAGGCCACGAATCCCTGCTCGTAGGTGACCTTCTTGCCGCATGAGGTGCAGTAAACATCCTCATCTGGAGGCACTAGGGTGAAGACTAGGCTCTCGCTGGACACTTCATCACACCGGTAAGGGCCCGGCCCACGGTAATTTAAAGATGTCCCTAACTGGCCTGGGATCTGAACCTCTCCGTGAGTGTCACTAGGTAAGTCTTACCGTATTTCTTCCTCTCCACGACCTTCCTGTCGACCAGATCCTTCAGCAGTCTGCTTATCTTCGGCTTGGAGAACCCGGTCAGATCGGGGAGCTCCTCCTGAGACACCTCGCCCCTCTCCATTATGATCTCGATTAGCTTCCTCTCGTCCACGGTGAAGAAGTCCATGATGTCGGGGACGGGCTTGGGCCTCGATCTGTAGACGAGAAAAGCTGCTGCGAGACCGATGAGGAGGCCCGTGAGCAGGGGTAGGGGGTTGAAGACCTCCCTGACTATGAACGAGGGGGACCAGCCCGTGGATGGAGGCCTGGTGCTCCCTATCTCGCCTATGACCTCCACCCTGTACCCCTGCGAGACGAGGGCGTCCGCCTCCCCCCGGTCCAGGCTGTTACCTATCACCACCAGGCTCTTCACATGTTTGAGGTGCTCCCTCAGGGAGGCTTCGAAGCCCTCGGGGGGCTTCCCATCCATGGTGTAGATTATCGGGGCGTTCCTCTCCACCGCGACGGACAGGGCGACCATGTAGTAGGAGGAGTTGAGTCCGTCAGCCAGCACCACGGACTCGCAGTCGCTCCAGTAGTACATGGCCAGCAGTAGGGATGTGTCCAGCCTAGTTGCACCTCCTATTCTGCTGACGGCCGCCCCCATCCTTCGAAGCTTCTCCTCGAACTCTATCGGGACGGCGTTGGGGGCGCCTATTATGAGTATGTTCACCCCCTTCCTGAACCTCATGAACCCGGACAGGAGGTTCAGCACCTCGGCCTCGTTGTCGGCCGTGAGGTGTATCACCCAGGATCCGTGCGTTATGCCGTAGGCCATGGCGACCGCCCAATCCGTGTATATGTCGCCCCTCACAACGACGGCGTCGAAGTGGGGCTGCTGCCCGGATATGGGTATCAGGGGAACGATCAGCAGGACCAGCAGGAGGATAGCGGGCCCGCCGGGACTTGAACCCGGGACCTCCGGCTCCGCAGGCCGGCGCTCTGATCCTTGCTGAGCTACGGGCCCGCTCATGTGAAACCCTCCGAAGTGAGAGGAAGCTCACGGATTGAAAAAGGTTAGTGGATCACTTCCTCACCAGCTTCGTCTTCTTCAGCCGGAGGTTCTTGCTCCTGCACCTCCTGCATCTTGTAGCGCTTAGAGGGTTCCTAGCGCCGCACTTTCTGCATATCTTGTAGCCCAGCAGGGCTTTCATCGCTATACTCCTTTTGAAGGGGTCTTCCACGGGCATTTTGATCTCCCAGCTAGGGGCATCGCATGGCTTGATAAAACTTTATGCCTGTGGGTTGTGGGATAGATCATGGGCTCGGGATTGAGGGAGAGGGTGCTCAAGGAGCTTAGTGAGGCGGGGGTGCTTCACCTCAGGGAGCTGCTCAGGAGGCTGGATGCCTCCATATCCGAGCTTAAACCCGTGCTCGAGGAGATGGTCAGGGAGGGCTTGGTTGAGAGGTTCTCTCACGGGGGGTACACTTTCTACAGGATAACCAATGAGGGAAAGGGATTCCTGCTCCAGACCGAGGCCCAGTCCCAATTTTCGGATGAGGAGGGAGTGGGAGTTAGCGAAGGGTCGGGTAAAGGGGTTGGGGAGGGCGGAAACGGGGAGCTAGAGGAGGAACGGCCCCAGAGTTCAGGCTAGCCCCCTCTCCTTCATCACCCTCTCCAGCAGAGGAGCTATCTCGAAGGGTGTCTTGGCTACTGGGACTCCCGCCTCCTTGAAGGCCGCCTCCTTGCTCTCCACAGTGCCCTGGCCCCCGGTTATTATGGCGCCCGCGTGCCCCATCCTCTTTCCGGGAGGAGCGGTCCTGCCCGCCACGTATGCGACCACGGGCTTGGGATAGTTGGTCTCCTTTATGTACCTCGCGGCCCTCTCCTCGGCATCCCCTCCGATCTCCCCCACTAGGACGACCGCCTTGGTTTCGGGGTCCTCCTTGAACAGTTCCAGGACCTCTATGAAGTTCAGTCCGGTTATCGGGTCTCCGCCTATACCTATCGTCGTGCTCGATCCGTAGCCGTCCTCCTTGAGTGATATGGAGATCTCGTAGGTCAGGGTCCCGCTCCTGGAGACAATCCCCACGGGTCCGGGCGCGAAGGCATCGGCGGGCATTATCCCTATCTTGACCCTTCCGGGGGCGATTATGCCCGGACAGTTGGGTCCTATTATCGTGGTTCCCTTGCTCTTCGCGTAACTCACGAACTTGGCTGTGTCGTGTACCGGTATGCCCTCGGTTATCACCACCACCAGAGGTATCCCGTTATCCACGGCCTCGACGACAGCGTCCAGGGCGAACGGGGCCGGCACGAATATTATGGAGGCGTCTATCGGGCCAACCTCCTTGATGGCATCCTCCACCGTATCGAAAACTGGGACGCCATGAACCTCCGTTCCCGCCTTCCCCGGGGTAACGCCGGCAACCACGTTCGTACCGTAATCTAGCATGAGCTTCGTGTGGATGGTCCCCTGCCTTCCGGTAATGCCCTGAACGAGCACCTTCATGCCCTCACGCACCAGTATCGCCATCCGATCACCGGGCCCAACCGGCGGTGTAATGATTAAAATTATCGATGGAAGGAATGCCCTATGAGATTGCTCGAGTATGAGTCAAAGGAGGCGCTCGCTTCGAAAGGAGTGCCAATCCCCCGGGGCGAAGTCGCCAAAACTCCTGAAGAGGCTGCTTTAATAACTGAAAAGTTGGGTGGCAGGGCTGTTTTGAAGATACAGATCCCTCACGGCCAGAGGGGGAAGGCTGGTGGGATCAAGGTAGTCGGCTCACCGGAGGAGGCGAGGGAGGTCGCCAGCGAGCTTCTATCCAAGACATTCTACGGTTACAAGCCCGAGTCCCTGCTGGTCGAGGAGCCCATAAGGGTCAAGACGGAGATCTACGTGGGAGCCATCGCCGACAGGAACGCCAGGAGCATGACCTTCATCTCCACCCCGTACGGGGGGATGGAGGTCGAAGAGATTGCTGCCGAGCACCCCGAGTCCATAGAGAAGAGATCGGTTCACCCGCTGCTGGGGATGGTCCCGTACATAGCCAGGGCATTGGCCAAGAACGCCTCGATGAACGTGCCTGATAAGCTGAGGGAGATACAGAAGGTGATAATGGCCCTGTGGG
>WAOH01000119.1 GCA_015521385.1 Thermoproteota archaeon | reverse complement strand
GTGGAGATGCGAGCACTAATGCTCCCCTCTCTCGATTCGGCATGAGTTGCTTCCAGTTAGTGGCTCCTAATTAGATGAGAGGGGCTCTATCATCGCAACCTAGGAATCAGCTGTCTGTCAGCGATGATTCTCGGGGCCAATAAGTAGTCCAGTAGAAATATTTCGAGGGAGGGATAGGTCAGTACTCTATCACCCTCTTCATCTTCTTGGCCGCCTGCACCCATGCGGCCACCTGCTTCCTGGTGGGAAGCCTCCTCACGAGCTTTTTCTTCTCATTGACCTTGACCAGCTCTTCATAGAGGTTGTCCGGATTTCTCTTCGCGAGCTCCACCACGGTGTCGACGCCGGCCTGTTCGAGGAGGTCCGAGTACTCCTCCCCTACCCCCGGTATCCTGAAGAGGTCGGCCCTGTTGACCCACTCCAGGACCTTCTTCTCGGAGACGCCTATGCTCTTTGCGAGCTTCTTCCTGTCGGACTTCTTGGCTCCAGCCTTGAGTAGGTCTTCCACGGTCTTTATCCCCAGCTCCTTCAGTTTCTTGGCGTACACGTTGCCTATGCCCTCTATCGCCTCAATCGGGTAGTTCAACCGTCTTCTAGGCATGAGAACACCCAATGGTCGGAGGCTCTTATACTAATAAAGTTTCCACACGGAAATTCGGGCTGCTCCTAGAAGATTTTTCCCTCACCGCGGGGGTGTCGAAGTCGTTGGTTCGAATTCCACCGTGATCTGTCTACAGGGTCGTTCGAGGGAAGCGGTCGGTCTGAGCGTCCGGCAGGTCACGGCCCCAGCCCTACCGTGTCCCGTGAATGAAACTTTCGGCGGGACCTAACCGCTGCATCGGGAAACCTTTTTCCTATCGGAGGTCCACTTGGCATCGGGAAGGAGCGTGAGGATAATCTACGACAGGGGGACGCTGGTAATCGAGGGAGTCAGGAGGCTCCCTCACTGCGAATACGATCCGAGGATCGGTAAATTGAGGGCTCTCGCCTACAGATACAGGGAATTGAAGGAACTCCTACCCCACGCGATCGATGAGGTTCTGGATCCGCTTCCCCGCCCTACCCTGCCGGAGAGGGTCTCCCTCAGACCCTATCAGGAGGACGCCCTCAACTCGTGGCTGCGGGGAAGGAGGGGGATAATAGTCCTCCCAACGGGAGCCGGCAAGACCTACATAGCGCTCAGGGCGATGGAGATCCTGAGGGAGCCCACCCTCATCGTCGTTCCGACGCTCCCCCTGCTCAAGCAGTGGAAGGACCTGATAGAGTCCACGTACGGCATCGAGGTCGGGGCAATAGGTGGGGGGAAGGAGGACCTTAAGCCTATCACCGTGATCACGTATGACTCCGCCTATCTCAGGGCCTCGGAGCTCGGTAACAGATTCACATTCCTCGTGTTCGACGAGGTGCATCACCTCGCAGCAGAGGCCTACATAGAGATAGCCGAGTACTCCGCCGCCCCCTTCAGGATGGGATTGACGGCCACTCTTGAGAGGGAGGACGGGAGGCACGTGCTCCTCTTCCCCTTGGTGGGGGGAGTGGTCTACCAGATCTCACCCAAGGAGCTCGCTGGAGAGCATCTAGCCGAGTTCGACACGATCAGGATAAGGGTGGACCTGACGAACGAGGAGAGGGCCAGGTACGAGGCGCTGGTCAGGGAGTACAGAGAGGCCCTGAAGGAGGCGGGGATAACCATGAGATCGCTGGAAGATTTCAGGAAGCTGGTCATGAGGAGCGCATCTAGTAAGGCAGCCAGGAGGGCTCTCCTTGCCTGGAACGAGGCCAGGAAGATAGCCATAAATTCCAAGAGCAAGCTCAACGTCCTAGAGAGCTTGCTGGAGAGCCACAGGGAGGATAAGGTGATCATCTTCACCGAGTACAATGAGATGGCCGAGGAGATAAGCAGGAGGTTTCTGATCCCCCTGATAACCCACAGAACCAGCCAGAGGGAGAGGAATCGCATCCTGGACTCCTTCAAGGTGGGCTCGGTCACCAAGATAGTGACCTCCAAGGTCCTCGACGAGGGCGTGGACGTTCCCGATGCGAGGGTCGGCATCGTGCTCGGTGGCACAGGCAGCAGGAGGGAGTTCATACAGAGATTGGGCAGGATCCTCAGGAAGAGGGAGGGGAAGAGGGCCGTCCTCTACGAGGTCGTATCCAAGGGCACGTCCGAGATCAGGATCTCTAGCAGGAGGAGGAAGGGGTTGAGCTGATGCTGCCTTCCCAGCTGTTGAGGGCCAGGGTGAGGAGGTCTACGCTGCTGCCCCTGTGGGCGAGGGGCGATGAAGAGGAGGTCAGGCTCGCCGAGGAGCTCATAGCTTCCTTCGAGGAGGGAAGGCGACTCAGCGAGATTCACGAGAGGATTGAGGAGATAGAGGAGATGTACGAGCTCATGGGGGTCGACTACAAGCTGGTCAGGGGGCTAGCCCTCCTCCTCGAGAGGATGAGCCGGTTCAAGAGGCCCGAAACGGTAGTGGATCCGGAGAAAGCTAGGGAGGTCGTGTTTCGGCTGGTGAACGTGAGGTACGGGGGGTTCGTCACCGGCGAGACCAGGGATCAGGCGCTGGAGGAGGCGGCC
The DNA here is from genome assembly GCA_015521385.1 of Thermoproteota archaeon. GTDB lineage: Archaea > Korarchaeota > Korarchaeia > Korarchaeales > Korarchaeaceae > Korarchaeum. The sequence continues at coordinate 977 of WAOH01000119.1, read as the reverse complement.
AGGGAACTTGGGATCTCTAAGGACGAGCTGGAGAGGGACCTCTGGGCCGATTCGGACGACTTCCAGGTGCTGGTCTCCCGACCGGACATCTCTCCCGAAAGCCTCCTGCGCAGGTACAACCTCTCGCTGCTCCAGACCTCCCTCTTCAAGGCCCTGCACATGAGGATAGAGACTAGGGCGGCCGGGTGGGAGGTCAAGGGACTCCTCAGGGCGCTCAAGCGGCTGGGCCTGATGTACACGGCGGAGCGGGGAGAGGGAGGCGTGGTAATAGAGGTCAGCGGTCCGGCATCCATCCTCAAGATGACCACCAGGTACGGCACGTCCCTGGCCAAGCTCGTCCCACACATCGTCTCCATGTCCCACTGGAGGATCTCAGCAAAGGTGGCTAGGAACAGGAGGACGCTCGCGCTCAGATTGGACTCAAGCAGGAGGGACCTGTTCCCGAGGGAGGGCATCGAGGAACCGCAGTACGACAGCTCCCTAGAGAGGAAGTTCGCCTCCATAGCCGAGGCAGGGGGCTGGAGGGTCATCAGGGAGCCCGAGCCCCTGGTGGCCGGCAGGTCGATCCTCATCCCGGACTTCCTCTTGGTGAAGGGGCCAGCGAGGGTCTACGTGGAGGTCATGGGGTTCTGGACACCGGAGTACGTGGAGAAGAAGATCAGGAAGCTGTCCCTCCTAGAGGAGCCCATCTTGGTGGTCGTGAGGAAGGATCTGCTCTGCTCTGGGATCGAGAGGCTGCCCAAGGACGTCCGCTACATAGAGGGGAGCATCGACAAGGTGGCACTGCTGAGGAAGCTCGACGAGCTGGAGGGAAGGACCATGGGCGGGATAAAGCTGTCCGACGAAGATCTCGAGGGCGAAGTGGTCGATCTCAGGTCCCTGGCCAGTGAGAGGGGCATGAGGATCGATCAGCTAAAGAGGGTCCTGTCCCTAGAGAGGTATCGGGTCTTGGGAGACTACGCTATCAGGAGGGAGGT
>WAOH01000118.1 GCA_015521385.1 Thermoproteota archaeon | reverse complement strand
CTCCCCACTCCATCTTGGTTCTCTCGTACTCCTCTATGACGAAGGCGAGCGGATCAAACGAGTATATCGTGGAATAAGTGAGCGGCTCCTCCACGATGCCCGTTATTACCCTCCCCCTTCTCAGGAAGTCTACCACGACAGAATCGTTGCTGTAATCTATCGAGCCGGGTTGAAACCTCTCAACCAGATCGCAGTGCCCTATGTCCTCCAAATATCGGAGGTTACCGTCCTCCCTCAGCGCGCGTTTGAACCCGTAGGGCGGGCCGAACTCGTAGAAGTTGAGGTTGTCCCATACCCTCTTCCCACGCTGAGTTAGCCCCGATGGGGAGATGAGCCCCAGCTCCTTAAGGAGATCCACTTCCTCCTGATCAAGCTGATCCCGGAGCCTCGGATGGACGAACTTGTAGAGGCCCTCGAAAAGCAGGGAGTACTTGTTCCCCGGGTTCACGAGGGCGACCTCTAGGGGAAGCCGAAGCCACTGTTCCACGGCCTCCACGCCCCGGAGGAGGAGCTCCCTATCCCACCTGTACATGGGGAATATCACGGTCTCCGTCCATCCAAGCTCCTCCCTCCTACCCTTCCTGCCCTCCCTCTGCTTGAATTCTCGGACGCTCTCGGGCATACCTAGGTGGACCACCCTCACCACGGTCCCTATGTCCAGACCCTGGGAGAGGGTTCTCGGGCTTATCAGGATCTTTACCCCTCCCCTACGGGCCGCTTCCTCTATCTCCTCCCTTTCCTCCTTGGAAACGAGGTGGTGATGGGAAGCGACGTTCTCCAGCCCAAATTCGGTTCTCAACCTCCTCTTCAGGCTCTCCGCCGATCTTATACCCCTAGTGAAAACCAGAGTGACCCCCTCATCCTCAGCGTAGTGATATATCACCTCGGCCGGGTCGAGTTCCGGCTGAGGCACCTCCACACCGACTGATCTCAGGAGTTCGACCACCCGATACACATCCCTCTCAAACCTATCGTAATCGACGATCGCTTCCCTCAGATCTTCACCTATGGGGAGGCTCAGTAGCTCGTCCCTGTGCCTCTGGACCACATCCCATATTCTCTTCATGTTCTTGCCGAGGACGAGGTAGACCTCATTCCTGACCCTGAACGGCCTCCCCCTTATGATCTCAGTTTCCCTGTTGTTTATAGCCGTCAAGCTCTCTGCAAGCTCCTCCGGATTACCTAGTGTCGCTGTCAGAACCACGAACTGGGGAGGCTTCTCCACCAAGAGGGAGAGTATCCTCATCATGGAGATTATGAGGGCGAGCTCCCTAGGACCGTAGAAGTCCAGCTCGTCCACCACCAGTAGATCGAGGTCCCTCACGAAATCCGCCAAATAAGATCCCTTAGTGGCCATTCTCTTAAGATCGGTCATGAGAAAGGCCGGATTTGTTATCAGTAGGTTGGTGCTTGATATCTTCGTCCTTAGGCCGCTCCTCCCCAATTCCTTGATTAGAATGGTCCTCCTCCTCGCGTCTATGACCTGAGAGCTTATGTCTAGGGCCTTGGAATACTCCTCCAACCTCCTTATCTGGTCATTGGCCAGCGCGAGGGTGGGGTAGATGGCCAGTGCCCGCCTGCCCTTGGCGGCATAGAAGAACCATGCCTCCGTCTTACCGCTGCCCGTACCGGAAATCAGGATAACGTTCTTACCCTCCTCCAGCGCGTTTAGGGCCTTGGCTTGGTGGGAATAAAGCCTCATCCCAGCGATCTCCGAGGGTTTACCCGGATAGGACTTGAGAGAGGGGGCCAAATCACCGAAGGTTAGATCGACCCTCTCAGGCTTGACCTCCTCCTCCGAGTAGGTCCTATAATTGTAACCTAGGATCTCCAAGAGGGTTGAGGAGGACACGCGGGCCAAGGGATCTACCTTTTGAAGATCCTCACCTCTAGGATACCATTCCTGTAGGTCGCCTTGGTCCTCCTCGGGTCTATCTCTATCGGAAGCTGGAACCTCTTGTGTAGATCACCGGCCCTTATGGTGATCTCCTTCCCCTTCACCCTGACCGAGATATCCTCCTTCCTAACGCCAGGGACATCAGCGACTATTATTATCTCCTCATCGAGCTCGATCACATCAACCCTCTGCTCCTCCAGCTCCAAAGGAGCACCTCCCCCCTCAACACTCTCACCACCTAGATCACCCATGCCGGAGGGATATCCCAGATCGAACTCCCCCGACGGGAGGTCCTCATTCCAGCCGGATACATCACCGTTGACGAACCTTGAGAGGTCCTCATCCATCTTCCTGAGTAGATCTATCATGTCCTTTATGAAGTGATCGAAGGGATCGTCGTAAGGCTTCTTCTTTTTTTCGTCGCCCAAGGGATTCCCCGCCAACAATGGACCGGATGACCTATTTAATCACTAACGTGAGCACCCTCATCAACGACCTCGACGGACGACACCTCTCCAGACTTGCTGACCAGTATCGAATGCGATGCTATGTCCCTGAACCTGGGAGAGTGCGTGACCACTATTAACTGGGGTACATCGAGGGAGGACATGGTCTCGACCAGGGCGTTTATCCTCTCCTCATCGAGGTGGATGGTCGGCTCATCCAAGAGGAAAGTCTCGACCCTCGACATCATGAGGAACCGTGCTATGGCCAATCTCAGGGCTAAGGCGAGGGATATCTTCTCTCCACCGCTCAGCCTGTTGAATGAGAACGCCACCCTCCCCCTCTTGAGAGTGGGGGTGAAGTCATCATCCAGCACCACGGAGTCGTAGTCGAAGTTGAAGGAGCTGAAGATCATGTTCAGCTCCTCCTCCACGGCAGGCCTAGCCCTGTCCCTTATCAGGGGCTGGATCCCCCTATCCCTGCTGAATACCTCCCTCACCTTTAGGATCTTCGATCTGAAGGCCTCCAGCGATTCCTTCTTCCTCGTAAGCTCCCTCAACTTGGACTCCTTCCTCCTCAGGTCGTCCAACCTCCTGTCTATCTCCTCGATCTTCCCCTGCATCCTGCTCTTTCTCCGGGAGACGAGGTCCATCCTGTTCTTCAGGTCATCGATCCTTCTCTTGGTGACTTCGAGCTCCGACGGATCGAAGGAAAGGGCCTCTATCTCCCTCTCTAGGGAGGAGAGCTCCCCTTCTAGCTCCAATTTCCTCTTCTCCAGATCAGCCACCTCGGAAGCGATCTCGTCCTTGGTTGATAGGATTCCCTTGAGCCTCTGCACCTCCTTCATGGCGGATAGGGCCTCCCTGTACTCCCTCTCAACGGACCCCAACTCCACACCCAGCGACGAGAGTCTCTCACCTAGGTCCCTCCTGAGCTCCCCCAACTTCGCCTTCAGCCCTTCCAGATCCCTCTCCCTCAGTTCCCTCCGGATCTCCTCAACTCTAGAGAGCAAGGACTCCCTTTCCAAGAGATCCCTCTTAAGCACCTCCAGATCAGCCCTCATCTTGCTCAAGAGGGACGCTTTCTCTCTGAGCGGGATTATCTCCCCCTTCAGGGAGTTGATACGTTCGTTAATCTCGGATACCTCCCTTTCCAGGGACTCCAATTCCCTTTTCGTGTTAACCAGTCCCTCGATGTTGAAGGAACTCAGCTCCTTGTACTTCGATAGGACGTCCTCCCTCCTCTTCTTGGTGGATCTCAGCTCCCTCTCCTTCTCCACTATAAGGGAGGTTGCTTCCTCTATCTCCAGCCTCATCTCCTCCTTCAGTCTCTCCACGGTGCTGGGATCAAGCTTGGAGCCACAGAGGGGGCACCTGTCAACTTCGCCCTCCAAGTCGGACAGGTACCTGGACGCCTGATCCCTCCTCTGAAGCAGCTTGGATCTCTCCTCCGTGATTCTGCTCAGTTTCTCATCCAGGTAGCTTAGCTCGTCTTCTAACTTGGTGAGCTCCTCAGCTAAAAGCCTGTTGCCCGCTTCGGGATCCTCTATCCACCTACCAAGGAGATTGGACAGATTTGAGAGGGAGCCCCTCATCTCCCTCCTGAGCTCCATAATCCTGCGCTCGAGCTGGGACCTAGTATCTTCCAGCTGCTTCAGCCGCTCCTCCATACCGGCTAAGAGGACCTCGTCCTGCTGAAGAGCTTCCACCTCCTTACTGAGGGTTGAGACCTTCTCCCTGAGGGTTTCTATGGAGGAGACTCTCTCCTCGTATTTCAGGAGCTCCCGCCTCATCCCCTCTAAACGCCTAACATCTTCCTCTAACGGTACGATTTCAGCTAGAAGGCCCCTGACGTATTCGAGTTCCTCGTACCTCGATGCCTTGGTCTCCAACTCCCTCATCCTACGGAGCTCGTGCTCGAGCTGCCTCAACCTCTCCCTCTTGACCCTGAGCTGATCGGACAACTCGCTTAGCATACTCCTCAGGGACTCCTCCCTGGCCTTTAGCTCCCTGTACTTGACACTTCGGCGTTCCAGCTCCTCCATGATCTCCTTCATCCTCCTCAACTCGTCATTTAGCGCCTCCTCCTCCCTCGAAGCCCTTTGGAGTTCCTCGAGCAGCTTCTCCCTCTCCATCTCCAAGGAAGCCCTTTCCCTGAAAACATCCCCGATACCCTTGATCTCGCTGTCTATCGACTTGAGATCTGTGTCCAAGCGACTTATCACTTCTCTAAGCTCTTCCCATATCCTCTCCAGCATCTCTATTCCCAGCAACCTCCCCACGAGCTCCTTCCTCTTGGACGGGGTCTGCTCCAAGAGCTGGGCTATCTCGCCCTGCCTGACGTAAATCGCTTGGATGAACGTCTCCCTGCTTATTCCCAGCAGCGTCTCAATCTGCCTGTTTACCTTGCTCTGATCCCTCTGAAGGAGCCTCCTCCCGTCGGTGACGTCGTATAGGGAGGCTGACGATATCCCTCCTCTCTCCCTCTCCCTGATCAGGAGGTACCTCCGTCCATCCAGCTCGAACTCGAGTTGAACCCTCATCCCCCGTGATCCGGATCTGATCAGGTCCTCCTGCCTGCCCACGCTCCTAGGATACAGGGCGTAGGCTATAGCCTCCAGTATGGTCGTCTTGCCAGCACCGTTCTCCCCTATTATCGCGTTTATCCCGTCGGAAAACGCCACCTCGGTCCTCGCGTGCGAACCGAAGTTCTCCAAGATCAACTTTCTTATCCTCATTGGCCATCCTCCATTAAGCTGAGGACCCCCTTGACGAAGGCCTCTCCCCTCTTGCCCTCTCTGTACCACATATCGAAGACCCTCAAGGCCAGGGATCTGACATCCTGATCTAAATCTAAGGAGGATATGGCGTTCTGGACCAGCTCCTCCAGACCGACTCCTGTGAGGACACCCCTCTCCTCATCATCCTCCGCGACCTTGCTCTCCCTAACAATCACGTACAGAGAGAGATCCGCTAAAGCCCTCCTTATCTCCTGAGTGGGCACGCCAGGCCTGACATCCCCTCCCAACGATACCTTTCCGTATACTATGGGTCTCCCATCGGTCTGGGATTCCAGCTTTCCCTTCAGCTCCTCTACCAGGACGTACAGGTCCCGCATGTTGTTCAGGGTCTCGGAGAAGTAGAGGAAGGGTCTCGTCCTTAACCTCAGCTCTTCCACCTCGATTCCATCCTTATCGAGATCGATGGATAGGATGTACTTCCCCTCCCCGGCCAGCGGGATCTCCCTAGTCTCTATTACCTCGGTGGACCCGGAGTAGGCGAACACCCTGCCACCGCTCCTCCTGACCACCTTGTTGTGGTAGTGGCCCATTGCCACGTAATCGAAGGAGCTCTTGGCTATCTCGGAGAAATCTACCTCCGGGTATATGGCCTTTATCATCCCCCTGACGCCCTGATGGATCATCAGAACCTTTGGACAGTCATCACACAGGTTCTTGGCCTTCCTGTTGAGGCTCTCCACCGTATCCGCTATCCTCACTCCCCTGCTCGCGTACGGGGCGCCGGCCACGATGACATCCCCTATCCTGACCGCGCCGGGTCCTAATCTGAAGAAGAGGCTGCCGTATCCCAATCTCTCGAAGAGCTTCCTCATGTTTATCAGGGGGGAGGCTATCCTCCTCCTGACCGTGTCAGGCCCCAACTCGTGGTTCCCCTCAATTATTGCCACGGGGATTCCTCTCTCTACTATCCTCAGCAGCCCATCGAAAGCCCTCACGAAGGCCCTAGGAAGGGGCCTGTAGCTGTCGAAGAGATCTCCCGTGTGTATCACCAGGTCTGGGTCCTGCTGGAGCGCCAGATCCACGGCCATGTCGAATGCCTTGTAGAGGTCCTCCTCCCTCTCGGCTAAGTGGAACTGCGCCTTTCCGAGGTGGTTATCTGACATGTGTACGATCCTCAACCCCTACCCCCCTATGGAGTCGTAGTATTCGTCGGGAGACGCGTTCAGCCTCCTCCTGAGACCCTCCCTCCACATATCATAGGCCTTCAGGCTCTCCCCTCCCCTCTTCCCCTCGAAAAGCCTCACCTTGACCAAGGCGGGTATCCTCACCATGGGTCCAACCACCACCGCCTCACCCACGTCCAGAGAGGGGAGGTAGGACACCATCTCCTCGCTCAGGAACTCGGTGGCCCTCCTCACATATGCCTGATCCTCCGGTTCCACGACCCTCAGTATTATCTTATTGACCATCTGGGAGAGGACATCGGGATTGAGCCTCTTCGGCCTCTGGCTGACCAGGCATAAACCCACACCGAACTTCCTGCCCTCCTTGGCTATGGAAGCGGCAGCTGACGACGTGTAGGTGCGCTCGATCGACGGTATAAGGGCGTGGGCTTCCTCCAAGACGGCAAAGACGGGAGTTGGAAAGTCCTCGTAGCCCCTGCCTATCCTCTTCAACTTTGCCCTCATGAGGATCGTGTACAGGGTCTTCCCCACCACCACATCGGTGAGATCGGAGTCCAACTGACCCAGATCGACTATCACGAGCTTCCCGTAGTTCAGGTGATCGGCCAGTTCTCCGGCGGTCGGCTTCAAGACCCTACCGTACTTGGATCTCACGAAGTCAACCTTGGCCAGGAGGCTCTCGATGCTCCCCCTGTCGTTGCTCGGGAAGGGGATGAGGAACCTGTCGTCCGACTCCTTCTCGCGGGAGAGGGACAGCTGAATTATGGCCTGAATGCCAGCGAGCAGGTCATCCCTGTCCGCTTCAATCTCCGCCCTCGTGAGGTACTCCCCAAGCCTCTCCCTGATGAGGAGCTCCTTTGCCCGCTTGAAGGCCGATTTCAGGTAGATGAACTGCTTAGGCGCGCTGTCGTAGGTGACCCCCAGCAGGCTGCCGAGCTCATCCACCGTGAGCGTGTTCGGATCCAGCACGGGGTCTACGGTCTCTACCTCGCAGTGAGGGCATCCTAAGGACATCCCCGTGTATTCCGAGTGCACGTCGAACAGTATGGCCACACCGCCCATCCTGACTATCTCCTCCAGGATCACGGCCACCGAGTTGGACTTACCACCGCCAGTAACGGCCAGCACGGCCAAGTGCCTGGAGATCAGCTCATCTGGGTCCAAATGGACCGTCACATCGCCCCTGGTGAGGAGCTTCCCCAGCCTTATCCCCTCCCTGCCTGTGGGCGGGGCGAAGATCCTCCTGAGGAGATCGGCGGGGGCCCTCCTCACGAGCGCCCCCGTGGGAGGCGGTGCCCTCGGGAGGCCGGTCAATTCGCCCCCCGAGAGAATGCCTATCATCCTTATGGTGGCCTTCAACCAATCGGACGGGGAGCCCACCACCTCCAGTATGGTGTCGTAGTAATTGGCCTGAAGCAGGTCGTTCCTAGCCAGTTCCAATGCACCCCTCACCACGTTGCTGATCATACCCAGCAGCTTGGACTCCTCGCTATCTACCACGACGTAATCCCCTACCTTCGGCACCACACCGGCGTAGGCTATCATCTCGGCCTGTACGGGCGTGGAATTCGGGGCGATCCTCCCCAAGACCTCACTCTCCAAGCCTCTCCCTCCCACTCACCTCCGGTATGAGGAGGTTCCTGGACAGGTGGGACATGAGATCCCTCCCTATCTTCGCGAGCTCGTGCACCCTCCTCAGGTGGTAGGGATAGCCCCTCACGGAGTACCTCGCGAGGGAGCCCAGTAGCTCCTCCAGGACCGATTCATCGACGTTCCCCACCACCTCCACCCTAAGGGGACTGGTGGCCCTCTCGAGCCTGACGTAGGTCAAGGAGATCGGATAGGTGTCATCAATGCCCGAGTATTCAGGAAAGCTAAGTTCAACCACCTTTGGACTCAAATAACCGGGTTCCAAACTCGTATATCTCCTGACGACCTCCATGTCCGGTAGACGGGAGTTGAAGTATAGCCTGCTGCTTGACCTCTTAGCCACGGCCACCAGAACGCTTCTTCCCCTCCTCAGGAGCTCGTTCAAGCTGCAGAGAACCTCATACCTCTCGATGAAGGCCATCGCTCTCCTGATCTCGTCCCTCTGGGGCGGCTTTCCGCTCTCCTCCTCCAGAACCGAGGCCACAATTTCCTCTATCTTCCCCATTAAATTCACGAGATGCGTGTAGGAGACGAGACCCTCCGTGAGGTTCAACCCCAAGGTGGACTCAACTTCCCTCAGGATCCTCCTCATGTGATACGGTACCTTCTGGCCGTAGGGAGTGGACCAAAGCCCCCTATCGACCATAGCTAGGAAGGAACCGTCCATGAGGAGGATCTCCGGCCCCAGCTCCAGGGATCTCAGGGCCATCTTAAGCTCCATGGTCTCCCTACACAGGGAGACCCTCTCTCTGTAGTGATAGTCGTCCATCACACCTATCTGGTACTTCCTCGCAACCACCGGTTCCGTGTCCTTCATGAAGAAGGATGCAGAGACCGCGAAGATGACTTGGCCGAGGGTTAGGTACTCGCTGTTATTACTCCCGTCGATAGCGGCGATCCTCTCCACCGATCCCTGGCCTATACCGCTTCTCCACTCCCTCCTTATCACCGAGAGCAGGGCGTCGCCTTCCACTCCACTCCTTGGGAAGAGAAAGGAGGAGATCCGCGATCTGGCCTCGATTACTGCCTCCTCTATGGACTCAAAGGGCAGCTCCGACTCAACCTTCATTCCAGCTAACTAACGACTGCTAAATTTTAACGTGTTCCCGTGATTACCCGGGGGATAATTTGGGAGAACTGGACGTCTTCTTCAAGCCGAAATCAGTGGCTGTCGTTGGGGCGTCACGGAATCCCGAGAGGGTCGGACATGTCATACTGAAGAGGCTGTTGGAGATAGGATTTCCCGGAAGGGTATATCCGGTGAATCCCAAGGCCGACGAGATACTGGGGGTCAAATGCTATCCCAAGGTATCGGACATACCTGAGGACATTGATCTAGCAGTTATAGCCCTGAGGGCGGACCTCACC
>WAOH01000117.1 GCA_015521385.1 Thermoproteota archaeon | reverse complement strand
GTACACCGGGAGTCCTAGAAGCGAGACGGTCACGGAGAAGGGGAGGCTCGAGCTCGATGTCGTGCCCACCAGCTTGGAGCTTCGAACCGGAGAGTCGGGATCCCTCGCCATCTCGATCACCGGAACGGGTTCAGAGAGGGTCACCTTCTCCCTCTCCGGACTGCCCCCGGACGCCAACTACTCGTTCAATCCGCCAAGTCTGGAGGGGGACGGAGCTACGTCCCTCCTCATCAGGGCGGGTGCCACTCCCGGCAGGTTCACGGGCGTCGTAGTTGCCGAGGCCGGGGGAAGGAGAGCAACTCGCGTCTTCCAGCTCACCATCCAAGGAGGCGAGGGAGAAGCGGGAATCCTGTGGATTGCTGGCGGGGCAGTCATCCTGGCTGTGGTGTTGGGCCTAGCCCTAGTGCTCCTGAGGAGGAGAAGAAGGAGGGCCTTCGGCGGTTGAGGAGTGGTAGGGAGGCGGTGCCCTCCTCCCATCTCTCTCCATCTCCGCCTAACCATAAACACCTCCGGCTTTTACCCTCTCTATCCCCCTCCGCCTTGACATGGCTTCGATCGGATTACGCCGGTCAAGTCAAGTCCGGAATAGAACCCTTGGTATGCTCACTGGGTACCCCATTACCCTTGCCAATGACTTCGTAGCGATTATGCGGAAACTGGCACGGATGTCCCCCTACCTGTACCCGATCTTCCCCCTTTGACCATCTCCCCATGGGGTTTTCCTTCCCTGACTATTCCGGCTTAGCCTTCTCGCAACTCCATGTGACCCTCGAAGGATCTGGAGTCACGACCTCAGGCTATCAAATTGTTTATATGTTTTCTTCCGCCTCCCTCAGCAGTTGATATATGTGAGAACGCTGAGGACACTCTACCCTGTCATCCTCATCTTTCTCCTGCTTCCCCTCGTTCAATCCGCCGCCGGACCAAACGTGGGGTGGTACAGGCCCACCAGCTATTACTACAGAGACAGCCACTCCAACGATTACGATTCGCGGGTGGCCATCATCGACGACCTCGTCTACGTATTCGGCTTCTCGGACGGGAGCGAGGAGGAACCCCACCTCCAAGTGATCTGTTACGCGCCGGACGGTTCTAGGATCTGGGATCGGGTGAAGACGACGGGCAGCGCCAAGTTGATCCCGGGACGTCTCGTCGCGGGCGGTATCCTCCCCAACGAGGACAGGATGTATGTGGTGGGGTATCTAAACGAGATCTCAGAATCCCAGGAGTACTCGGTGAGCGTGCTCAGGCTTAGGAGAGCTGACGGGACGGACCTATATGATCGATACTGGCTGCTGGGGGTGGGCGATACCTGGGCAACGCCCATAAATCCGAGCGGCGTCGAAGTTGTCCAGGACACCGGTAAGACCTTCCTTTTCCTAGTGGGGACCTATATTGAGTTGGGGAAAATACCTAGGGGCTTCGTAGCGAAGCTCGAGGACTTGGGCGATACCTTGAAGCTCAAATGGTTCAGGACTCTATACCGGAAGCTCTTCTCGAGTTCCGAGTTCACATCGATCGAATCGGATGGGTCGAACATCTACGTCTCCGGAAACTTCCTCAGAGAGGGGAGGAAGGTCGAATCGGGTTTCATCATGAAGCTAGACTTGGAGGGCGATGTGGACTGGACCGTGGAGGTCAGTTCCCTGGAGGGCAGGAATGTGACAATTCGCTCCCTGAGGCCTCTCGGAGATGAGGTGAGGGGCGTGGGAGAGGGGATCGCGGAAGGTGAGCCTGTTGAGGGGGTTTACCTTAGGGTGAATCTCCTAACTAGGGAGTGGACGTCCCTCGCGTTGAGGGAAGTGGGCCTGAGGTCCGTCGCGACACATGGAGCCTGCGACCAAGACATCGCGACCGGCTACGCATACAGCGATGAGTTCAGGAGGAACATGGCATACGTGGGCACGTTCGACGGTAACGACCTCGCGTGGAGCGCTGCCTGGGGCGACAAGTCGGCGGACTTCTACGCGGAGGACTTGGAAGTGGGGGATGCGATCTACATCGTGGGGGGTGATGACAATGTGACTGGGGACCTGGCGCCCCAGCTCTCTAACCTGAATGTGAAGCCTGTGGAGGGCAGGTTCTCCTCTTCCTTCCCCTCTGACCTCCAAATGGAGGACATAGGAGCCTCCTTAAGGGAGGTTCCCGTGTCTCCGGACCCCACGGCCGATCTCAAGGAAGAATTCTCCTCCAAGAGCCGGGACGGGTTCCTGCTCAGGCTGGAGGTCCCCACGAACCTTACTGTCGAGGTTCATCCTCAAGGCTCGGGAGACACCGATCCAGAGGAGGGAGTGCACATCTACGGATTGGGAGAGGAGGTCCTCGTTTCTGCCACGCCGAGGGAGGGCTGGGAATTCGATCACTGGGAGCTCGATGGTGAACTCGCTGGCTCCTCCCCTGATC
>WAOH01000116.1 GCA_015521385.1 Thermoproteota archaeon | reverse complement strand
GTCAATATGCCTACCAGCGAGGAGTCCTTCACCACCGGGAGTCCGCCTATGCCCCTCTCATCCATCACCTTGGAGGCCGTTCTAATGAGCTCATCGGGTCCTATGGTGACGGGGTTCTTCGTCATGAACCTATCTACCAGGGAGTTCTCCGGGTTCCTCCACCTCCAGGGCGCGCCCCTCCTAGCTAAGGCCCTGGCTATATCGGTTGCGGTGATTATCCCGACTACGCTGTTTCCCTCCACAACCACCAAACGCCTTATCTTCCTCTCCAACATGAGGTTCCGGGCCCTACCGAGGGTGTCTCGGGGGGTCACGGTGACGACTCTATCGGTCATATAGTCCTTTACCTTAGCCATCAAAATCGGGTACCCCCTCTCTATACTAGGCTCCAACCCTTCTTAGACTTAGCTAGCCTCAACCTCTCGGACAGGATGAACCATATGTGCGGAGCCACCTTCAGGATGTCCCGGGAGGAGATGATCCCGACCACCTTCCTGTCGGAGTTCACCACTATGAGCCTCCTGACGTTGTGCTCAACCATTATCCTCGCGGCTTCATCTATATCTATGTTATCCCTGACTATGACGGGCTCCTTCGTCATTACCTCCTCGACCTTAACCTCCTCGGGCTTTCTCCCGTCCTTCTTAGCTATATACCTGGAGATCAGATCCCTCTCTGTGACTATTCCCCTCAGGGCCCCCTTCTCCATCACGACAACGGAGCCTATGTTGTGCTCGCTCATGAGCTGCGCCACCTTGAAGACGGTATCCTGAGGGGTCACGGTGATCAGGTTCCTATTCATTATCTCAGATACCTTCAGCCTGAACCTGGGTTCATCACCCTTCTCGGGGAGCAGAGACCACATAACTATCACTCCACTATCGTAACTTTCCCGGGGGGCAACGCCCTCACTATATCATCCACACTCACTTCCACAGGCTCCGCCGGGGGTTCTGAGTTCCCACGTATTTTAATGTTTTCTTGCAACCAGCTCTCTAGCATATTTTTTAACACCTTTGCGGCCTCTTCCTTGCCGGTGGATCCGGGTCTAAGGCATACAGAGTGGAGGAAGGGGGCCCCGGGGGGTGCTGCAGTCAATTTGATCCCGTCGGGGGTCTCCTGGAAACCCACGCAGACCTCGAGTTTCACCCTCACGTAATTCCTCTTGCCAGTTATGTAAAAGCTTCCCTTGGGGAGATACAATCCGGAAGGTGCGTGTTTCGAGACCTGACTTCCCCTGACGTAATAAACGTCCACCGAGGTCAGGCCTTCCCTCCACGCCCTGGAAAACACTCCAGCCGCGGTGGCCGCTTGATTCACCGATGCCTCATCAGGCTCCCTCCCGCCCAGCTTGAGCACCACGACCGAGCCCCCAGGCATGTCCACGTGGAAGAACAGATCGCTCTCATCCAAGTACTTGGACACTATCTCAGCGTTGGTTTGGGCATCCCTCCCCCCTACAACTAGGAAGCCCCCCGATGTGTAGAACCACCTGAACCTCTCGTACCATCGGAGCTTCCGTCTCTTGGTTGGGGATTTTCTGGAAGCTCTCTCCTCGGCCTCACTCCTAAGCCTGTTCAATTTCTCCTTCAGGGACAGAATGGCCGCATCGATCCTCTCATACTTCTCACGATACTTCTTCGCCCTACCGTAGTACTCGGAGGCGTTTTCAGTTGCTGATTTGAGCATGTCGAGCTGGATCTCCCGACCGTCCAAGTTCAATACAATCTTGCCGGATTTCCTGTCTATTGAAACGATGGGGGGTGATAAGATTCCGCTCCTCGCCTTCCTCAGCGCCTCATCTACCTCAGCCAGGTGCATGTATATGAGATCACCGATGGACCTGTACTCCTCGGCTCTCCCCGCGTACTCCCCCTTCAGTGCCTCCTGTCTCTCTATCTCGACCTCCAAGGATCTTATCCGTGGATCCTCCTCGTAACTGGATCTTTTAGCGGTATAATAGAGCTGGATCGCCCTCGACAGGCTGGGGGTGGATCTCCTCTCCGTCTGGAGGTGATGCAGGGGGAAGGCCGAGAAGTTCACGACGTCTTCTCCCTGCACGTAAACTACTGGTTCCGTTTCCCTGTTGAGGAAGGAGTGGATCAGGTCTGCCAGCTCATCGAGTGAGACCGAGATCTCGGGGAGCGGCGACCTCAGATCCACACCCATCAGGTGGGAGATCTCATCCGTGTAGGGCGGGCCGACACCGAAAGATCCCATCAACACCTTCCACAGGGGCAGCTTCCCCTCTACGCCCTCCCTGAGGGACGCCAGTATGGCGTCTCTGTCCTCAGGGTCTAGCTCCACTCCAGGACCGGCGGGCGGCCGGTAGATCTCACCGGGTCTGATGGACCTGCCTTTGAACTCAGCCCTCCGGAGGGGCAGGAGGATCCTCCCGTCCCGAACGAGTATGAGATTTCCTCCCCCGAACAGCTCCACCACGAGCTGCATATCGCCGAAAGATAAACGGAGAATCCTCTCGACTCCTATCTGGGATATCTCAGTGAATCTCCTGCCCTCCAAATGCTTTCTGAGGGCCATGATGAATGACGGCGGGCTCTGAGGTTTCGGCCACTTTAGGTCCGTCAGAAATACGAAACCACTCAGGTCGATCAGGAGTTCCCTACTTCCGTCAACTTCCGGGTAGAAAACGAGGGAGAAGACTCCGTCGTCCAGCATGTACACTTTCTTGAGTATCTTGCCCTCCAGAGAGAGCAGCTCCCTAGCTAAGTGCCTGAGATCTAAGCCAGTAACCTTTCTCCTTTGCCCCATACA
This sequence comes from Thermoproteota archaeon, assembly GCA_015521385.1. Lineage (GTDB taxonomy): Archaea > Korarchaeota > Korarchaeia > Korarchaeales > Korarchaeaceae > Korarchaeum. Next base: position 5,391 of record WAOH01000116.1, on the reverse strand, counting down.
GCCTTTCCCGGGTCAGCTCCCTTTATATATACAATTGGTTACTGGGGCATGATGAAGCCAAAGCACAAGGTCTACTACTTCAGGGTAGCTCTATCCTCCCTAGTCGGGCTAGCGAGCGGCATCGCCGGACTCACTCCTATGGAGGGATTGAGCCTCTTCTTACTGGCTTACTTCCTCGTCACGCCCCTATCCCTCAAACTCTGGGGGGATGAGCTGAAGGACATCGGGCTGATGAAACTGTACAGGGAGGCTCTGGGATCGTCGTTTCTGGCTCTCCTACTGATATGGACCTTGGTCATTAATTTAGTGGGTCCGGGAGTCCCCATATACGTGGTGAGGGCATCCCAGAGTGGGATATACCCCATACAGACTATAGATGGCCGGACGGTAGGTCCCAACGACAGACCTCTAGCTGGGTACAACGCGGTGTCCTTGAAGCTCTCCGGTCACAACATACAGGACATATACGTCGGTTCCTACGCCAGAACGGGGGATGTAACGAGGGTGGTGCTCGGTCACACGGAGGTAACCCTGTCCAAGGGAGAGATACGTCTCTCCGGCGTCTATAACCTGTCGATCGAGTCAGACTACAGGAGGATGAGTGAGCTGCTGGGGAACATAACCATGTTCATGAACGGAACACTGATCATAAACGAGACGATGAAGCTCAATCCAGGCGGGTCTCGGAAGCTGACCTACAATTCGACCGTGATGGAAGTGTCCTACACAGCTCCGGGCCTCCTCAGCGTGGAGATAAACTCCACGAGGGATAAGATCGCTGAGTACCCCGTTTCAGTCTTCATAAGCTCCATAGAGGAGAAGGATGGATATACCTTCGTGTTCGATTCGGTTAAGCCATTCTGGAAGACTAGAACTGCGAGAGTAGATGATAGCTACGTCGTCGTCCTGCCCCCGGGGTGATATCGTGGGCAGGAAGCTGGTCGATGTCGAGGCCGATGTGGGGTTCGAGGTATGGGCTAGCGATCTGAACTCCCTCTTCGAGGAGGCCGCTCTCGCCATGTACGAGATAATGGTGGATGTCGAGAGCGTGAATCCGGTCGTGGAGAAGGAGCTGGAATTGGAATCCGAGGACCTCTCCCTGCTCCTCCACTCGTGGCTGTCTGAGCTCCTGTTCATCACGGATGTGGAGGGGCTGGTGTTCTCGAAGTTCGAGGTCACGGTCGAAGGTACCAGGCTGAGGGGAAGGGCGTGGGGTGAACCCGTGGATCCGAAGAGGCACAACCCCAAGACCGAGGTGAAAGCGGTCACCTACTACAAGCTCAGAGTGGAGAAAGAGGGAGACCTCTGGAGGGCCGTGGTTATTCTGGATCTCTGATGTGCTGGCATGGTATCGAACACGCCGCTGAAGGCCGCTGGTTCCACAGGAGAGAGCCCGCCTGACATACCAAACTTTAATAAACCCCAAGCTTGTCTTGTGTTGGAAAGTTAACGGGGTGCTAGTGATGCCCAGAAGACACGGTTCGCTGCAGTTCGCTCCTCGGAAGAGGGCTAGAACTCAGAAGGCAGTCTTCAGATCCTACCCTGAACTGCCCCTAGAGGAGCCGACCCTAGTGGCCTTCCCAGGCTACAAGGTGGGTATGGTCCACGTTCTAATGAAGGAGGACAGGCCCGGTAAGCTCAACATAGGTCAGCCCGTGACCTTAGCCTCTACAGTGGTGGAGACTCCCCCGATAGAGGTGGTCGGGTTCAGGCCATACGTGGGAACCTACTACGGGCTTAGGGCCGTGACCACGGCCCTCAAAATCGAGCAGAACGACCTGATCTCTAGGACACTCACCGTGGGCGATGGAGTCGACAACTGGGACGAGTCCCTCGCCAAGGTGGAGGCTAACAAGGACAGGATAGAGGAGGTTAGGGTTCTAGCTTACACCAGGCCGGATCTGGCCGGAATACACAAGAAGAAACCGGAGTTCCTCGAGATCCCGATAAAGGGCGGGTCCATGGATAAGAGGCTCGAGTACGCCCAGTCTCTGGTGGGCTCCCAGATCAAGGTGAACCAGGTCTTCAAGGTGGGTCAGCTGGTCGATGTAACTGCGGTCACCAAGGGACATGGGTGGCAGGGAGTCGTCAGGAGGTTCGGAGTCGAGCTGCTCAGGCACAAGGCTGGCAAGGGCAGGTGGAGGGTCGGGAGCTTGGGATCTAGGCACCCGCCCTACGTGACTTGGAGGATCCCGAGGGCTGGCCAGACCGGTTACCACAAGAGGACGGAGTACAACAAGAGGATACTGATGATGGTCGATCTATCCGAGGAGGGAGCCCTGAATGTAACGCCCAAGGGCGGATTCAAGAATTACGGAATATTGAAGAGCCAGTACGTGGTCCTCTCCGGATCGATACCGGGTCCAACGAAGAGGTTCGTGTTCATGAGGCACCCGATAAGGCCTAGGTACGAGGAGCTTCCGGTACCCGAGATAAGCTATGTGAGCTCCGTGGGCTGGTTGAAGAGGTGATTGCATGGTCTCAGTCCCAGTGTTCAACCTGAACGGTGAGAGAGTGGGGGAGGTGGAGCTCCCCTCCATCTTCAGCATGGAGATCAGGCCCGACACCATAAGGCGGACCTACCTGTCTCAACTCACGGCTAGGATACAGCCTCAGGGAAGGGATCCCCTAGCCGGGCTCAGGACCTCAGCCGAATCTTGGGGGGCCGGCCACGGAGTGGCTAGGGTACCGAGGGTGAAAGGTAGGGGCTACCCAGCCGCCAGCAGAGCTGCTAGAGCCGTCATGACCGTCGGTGGCGCGAAGACCACGGCACCCAGGTCCTGGAAGGTCATCTGGGAGAGGGTGAACAAGAAGGAGAGGAGGCTCGCCATCCTGTCTGCCATAGCGGCGACCGGGAGGATAGACCTGGTCAGGGCCCGACACAGGGTGGACCTGGATCATGTCCCCCTAGTTGTGACGGACGATCTGGAGGGCGTATCGAAGACATCAGAGCTCTACTCCCTGCTGTTGAAGCTAGGTCTGAAGGAGGAGCTGGACAGGACGAAGAGGAGGTTCAGGAAGATAAGGGCCGGGCGAGGGAAGATGAGGGGAAGGGTCAGACAGAGGGCGAGGGGCCCGCTCATAATATACCTAAACGAGGGCTCCCCGATAGCTAGGGCGGCCAGAAACATACCGGGAGTCGATGTGGTCGCTCTCAGGAACCTAAGCGTGATCCACCTGGCCCCGGGAGGCGTGCCGGGGAGGCTGACCGTGTGGACGGAGGGGGCTCTCCGCTCCTTGGAGGAGGTGATGGGTATTGCCTAAGATGAGCGATTTCGACCCCTACAGGATATTGAAGGCCCCCATATCCACCGAGAAGGTCGTTAGGATGATCAACGAGGAGAACAAGCTGGCGTTCTTCGTGGACAGGAGGGCCAACAAGAAGGAGATAAAGAGAGCCGTCGAGGAGGCCTTGGATGTCAAGGTAGAAAAGGTCTGGACGATAATCACCATAGATGGAAGGAAGAAGGCGTACGTGAAGCTCAGTCCCGAGTACAGGGCCTCGGATGTTGCTGCCAAGCTGGGTATAATAGGGTGATGGTATGGGTAAGCGCATACTGGTTCAGAGGAGGGGAAGGGGAGGAATCCAGTTCAGATCTAGGGATCACCTCAAAATAGCTCCCGTGAAGTACCCGCCCCAGATAGGGCTGAATGACCTTGTGAGGGGCGTTATAAAGGAGATACTACACGAGCCAGGTAGGCATACCCCGATATCCCTAATCGAGCTCGAGGATGGCACTAAGTTCTACTACGTACCTCCTGAGGGGGTGTACGAGGGTCAGGAGATACAGATAGGTCCCGGGGCAGAGATAAAGACGGGAAACGTCCTCCCACTCGCTGACATTCCCGACGGTACCCTGGTGTCCAATGTTGAGATAAGGCCAGGTGATGGGGGGAAGATAGCTAGGAGGAGCGGCACCTACGCCCTCGTATTCTCTCACGAGGGGGACAGGGTCCTGCTGAGGCTTCCCTCTAGGAAGGAGAAGTTCGTGGACGCGAGGTGCAGGGCCACCATAGGCATCGTGGCTGGCGGCGGAAGGATAGAGAAGCCGTTCATGAAGGCCGGTCTCAAGTACTACCATGAGAGGACTCACCCGAAGAGATGGCCCGTGGTCAGGGGCGTGGCTATGAACCCGGTCAGCCACCCGCACGGTGGTGGATCGCACAAGAGGCCTGGCAAGCCCACAACAGTTGCTAGGACGGCTCCGCCGGGACAGAAGGTCGGTCACATAGCTGCTAGGAAGACCGGTAGGGCCAAGAGGAGGGCCGGGCTCTGAGCCCAACCTTTATTTATGGCGTAAGTTAGGGTGACATGTATGTCCTCCAAGGAGTTCAGGTACAGGGGCTACACGCTGGAGCAGCTCCAGAGCATGACTTTAGACGAGCTGGCAGAGGTAATGCCCGCTAGGATCAGGAGAACGCTGAAGAGGGGCCTCTCCCCGGAGAACAAGAAGCTCTTGGAGAAGATCAGGAAGTACAGGAGCAAGGGCATAGATAAGGTGATAAGGACCCACAGGAGGGACATGCCCGTCCTCCCTGAGATGGTCGGGGCGAAGGTAGCCGTCCACAACGGTAAGGAGTTCGTCGAGATAACCATAGTGCCCGAGATGATCGGACACTACCTGGGAGAGTTCGCGATGACCAACAGGATAGTGAGGCACGGTAAGCCTGGTAAGGGAGCCACCAGATCCAGCAAGTTCGTGCCGCTCAAGTGATTCACCTTTTTATTCCCCCCGCATTTTATACCCCGGAATCACGAGCACCGCTCGAGCCGGGGTGGCCGAGCCAGGACCAAGGTGCCCGCCTTGAGAGCGGGTGGCCCTCCGGGCCGCGAGGGTTCGAATCCCTCCCCCGGCGCTATACCTTGGGGAGCAGCTCCGGAGCATTCCTCATAATGGCTACCTTGGGTCTATTCCCTAGGGATTTCAGTTCCGAATCTATCGCCTCCTGCAGATCTCCGTACCAAGAGAAGCCGAGGGATCTGGCTTCCCCCTCGGAGATACCGTCTGAGACGATTACTACCTTTATCCTAGATCTGACCTTGGACCAGACCATCGAGTTAGCGGCACCCACTGGATCCTCGACCTCTCCACTCCTGACCTTGGCATCTATCTCCTCGGGGCTCAGTCCAGCCAGCTCCAGAACCTCAGGATGGGTCACGGCCACTCCCTCAGGGCAAGGCGTGGCAAGTATGAGGACGCCTCCGTCCCTGAGTATCATCTCGGCCGGATACAACGATTTGTGAGCCTGCCAGAACTCGATATCGGCCGGATAGCTGCTAGCAATCACAAGGTCGAGGTTGCTGGGGGCCTCCACCTCATACACGCGCCTGGCCTCGGCTACCGCCTCGGAAAAGACCTCCCCGACACCGCCCGCGCCCACCCAAGTGGG
>WAOH01000115.1 GCA_015521385.1 Thermoproteota archaeon | reverse complement strand
CCCCTTATCGGCACTCAGTCCGGTAATCTCATCGTCAATAATATACACTTAAATCGGTAATATATAAGTCATTTATAACTTAATACTCGTATACCAAACTATTATAATCTATTTAGAGAGAAAATTGTGTATATATTTTCAGAGCACTAGAATTCTCCCTATCACTTATTGGATTGTCGAGGGATACCATACCTCTATTAAGGCTATCGAGATATAGGCAATCACCCTGATCGATCACTTCTTAGCCGAGAAAATAGTAAAGCTTATATTTAATCTTCCATTGATTGAATACGGCCCTATAAGGGTTTGTCAAGAGGTGAGACTGTATGCCTCAGAAGCCTGCCAAGCATCTACCCCTTGCTCCTGTATACCGGATTATAAAGGAGGCCGGCGCTGAGAGGGTCAGCGACGACGCCAAGGCCAGGCTAGCCTACTATCTAGAGAAGTTTGCCTACGAGGTAGGCAAGTACGCGGTCGACTTGGCCAGACACGCCAAGAGGAAGACCGTCACCGACAGGGACATAGAGCTGGCCGTAGAGGCCATCTGGAAGAAGTAAGCCGGCCTCCTTCCACCCTCTTTTCTTTTAATATCACGCTTAGAGACAATTATTTCTTCATCGGGACATTCTACTCGGCTCATCTGAGCGCCTGAACGGGCCCGGGGGGACTCGAACCCCCGACCTGCGGCTCCGAAGGCCGCCGCTCTATCCTTGCTGAGCTACGGGCCCCCGAGAGATGAGGGGTTCCGGGTTTAATATTGTATGTCTCATTTATCCGCCCTCTCCCCACCCTTGATGACCTGCCTACTGAAGAAGTAGGCCCCAACCAGCAGCATCACAACCGATACTGCCAGCAGGGTCCAATCGCCCTCAGCTAGTCTGGCTCCTACCAGACCGAAGAACGTGGCCCTAGGGACGATTGCCAGCACATTAGCCAGTACGAATACGAGGAAATTCATCCCAACAGCCCCGGCCACATAAGAGGTGACATCTAGGGGGAGGAATGGTATCAGCCTGGTTATGAAGACGAGCCAGCCGCCCCACCTGTCGAACCATACGTAAACCTTCTTCAACAGGTCCTCCCTGATGTAGTACTCCAAGATCCTCTTTCCGACGGCTCGCGCGATGAAGTAGTTGATCACGGAGCCTACGGCTATTCCCATACCGCCATAGATACCCACCTCAACCGGACTCATGCCCAGCGCCCCAGCGGCAACTAGAACCGCGTCAGCGGGTATGGGTGAGATCACCGCCTGGAGGACCATAGCGGCGAAGAGACCTATGGCCCCGTACTTCCTCACGAAAGAGGAGATCTCCTCAGCTAGGGCCTGATAGTGCCTCACATGCTCTCCTATGAACTTAACTTGGTACATATTCACCAAGAGGGTCATCGAGGCTAGGAAGCCGAAGGTGCTAGGCCTCACTCTCAGCCTGCTCAATAGGATGACGGCTATGAGTCCCTCCAGCAGGTAGAGCACCCACAGCGGTGAAGGGAATTCGGTGATCAGCTGAATCAGCGCCGGGGGCAGGGAGGCCACTGAGGAGATGGCAATGGCTCCGCGAATGGAGACCCCTGAAGAGGTCAGCAGGGCTAGAGAGAGGCCGCTCCCCCCGAACCCAATCGAACTCACGCCTTGAGCGAATCCAGACACGAATCCATCCATGGCATCGGGCTTGCGACCTTCCTCAACAGCTAGGAGCCCCCATCTGAGGAAGGCCACGGCTAGAAGCCCGATGAATGAAAGACCAGCCACTATCAATCCTCCTATCGTGGGATCGACGTAATTAAGCCATCCCCTGAGCATGAGGGTAAGAAGAGAGGAGGTCAGCAGAGCCGATACCGCCGCCTTGGGCTCCAGTCCCTCCCTCGCTAGGTACATCCCAGGAACTCCGGCCAGATGTCCCGAGGGAAGGGGCCATACAGGTATCCACTCTAGGAGCCCGGCGGCGTATTCCAGCATATGTAGGATGATTAAGTTTCAAATATTAATAGTGGTCGGTTGGGCGATGGCCGACTTCACCTACGGGGGGATGAACAACCCCCACAAGGACCTGATTGAGGAGGTAAAGTCCATCCTCGAGCTCGGTTTGGATTACGTGGAAATAACCGTCGAATGGCCTTATTCATGGGTGGATACGCTCCTAGACCGCATGAAAGAGCTCATCGACTTGGCCAACTCCCACGACTCGTTCTACCTGATCCACTCTCCTTGGTACTTGGAGGTTGGCCATCCTTACGACGAGGTGAGGAAGGGGGCCCTGAAAGAAGCTTTCAAGGTGCTGGATATCGCTGCTAAGCTGGAATCACCCTACGCGACATTCCACCCATTCACCCCCGGATGGCTGGCAGCTCTCAAGGACAAGGCTAGGGAATTCAATGTGATGGGCTTCAGGGAACTAGTCTCCTACTCTAGGGAAAGGGGGGTTCAGGTTTTGGTCGAGAACGTGGATCACGGCGCCTTCAGATCGCCCTCCGACATAAGGTACTTGGTGGACAACGTACCGGAACTCTTCGTCACTCTCGATATCGGACATACATTCCTCAATGGAGGAGTAGACAAGCTCAGATCTTACGTGAACAAGCTAGGCAGCGAGATAATGCACCTCCACGCCCACGATAACGATCTCAACAGGGATATACATCTACCGATAGGGGCTGGTAGAATACCGTGGAGTGAGGTGGCCGAGGAGATCAGGTCTTGGGGCTATAAGGGGACTATAACGCTGGAGCCTCATGTGTCGGACATAGACTACCTGAGGATATCTAGGGATAAGATCTCCTCCCTACTTGAGGTTTAAGGCCATAAAACAGGTCACGGAGGTGATCAGTATCGAGATCACCACTCCAAGCAGAATCTGAGCAGGGGTATGGGACCTAGACCTCCACCTGGACCAGGCCAGAACGGGGACCAAGGCCATGAGCAGCCCTCCGAGCGTGCGATTCCCCAAAATTATCAGGAAGGCGGCTGGGCCGGCCAGGCCCGCCATGTGAACGCTCACTTTAGTGGCGTAGTGGTTAATCAGGGCTATTGCGAGGGTGACTGCCGAGTAGGACAGGGATAGAACGGCTAGGGGATACGAGTCCAGCATCGCGAGCACTATGGTGGCTATTGAGTAGCAAGCTATTGCCTGAGCGAAGAACGGACCTCTGGCATATCTGTCGGGAACGAGAATATCCATCTCCCCTGAAAGTGATTTCTTAACGACATTGGCCACGGGGCAGATGACGATCAACAGGAGGGCCACTATGAGGCCTAGGGGATCAGGGTACATAGCATAGACTCCCAAGGAAGATATGGCAGCCACGGTCACCGGTGAGAGCAGCAGGGCTATGGCTCTGTGGAGGTCCATCGGTGGCCAATTCTGGGTTGATTTAAAAAAGAGTTTCCCCGCTTACAGCCTATGAAAGTGAAGGTCTCCCTACTTTACTCACTTAAAGACCCAGCAGGCAGGAACATGGCCTCCGAGATAAGCGAGAGAATGGGTGAACAGTTCAATCTCGGAGATAAGAGTGTAGAGCTCATCAGCTTCGAGAGAGAAATCTTGTACGTGAAGAGCTGCGATGAGCTTGGGGTCTCTGATTTCGATTACGTCGTGGCCCTCTCTAGGCATAGTGGCACTCCACATAGGCCCATACTGACGGCTCACGTTCCAGGGAACTTCGGCCAAGCGAAGTATGGGGGCGAGCACTTCAAGCTGGGCATAGCCATACCTTCACTGATGAAGGAGTATCTGCTGGCTGCCTCCAAGAGAGTGGCTGGAACGGGTTATTCGGTTGGGTTCGAGCCAACTCACCACGGACCGACCATCGAGAAGCCCCTAGCTTTCCTAGAGATAGGTTGCGACGAGACGGCTTGGAACGATCCCAATGGTATTGAGATAGCGGTGGAATCCGTCATGGAGGCGCTGGAGAATTGGACCATTGGTAAATACGTACCGGCGATAGCCTTCGGGGGGCCTCACGTTAACGATCACTTCACCAAGGTGGAGCTTACCACAGAGTACGCGATCGGCCACGCCGCTAGGAAGCTGGATGCTGGCTGGGTCGACAAGACCATGGTTAAGCAGGCGATTGAGAGGAACGGGGAACCTCCGAAGGTGGCCATAGTCGATAACAAGGGTTTGAGGGGGGAGGATCGAGAGAGGATAGAGTCAGCTTTAAGGGAGATCGGACTGAAGGCTATCAGAGTGAAGAGGCTCCTGAGGGAGGGAAGTGAGGCAGAGAAGGCGCAGGGGGGTAAAGAAGAGGAGGTATAGGACCCCCTTCTTCTTCGATAGGACCGTTCCCAGGGACCTTTACTTCTCCGTCCAGAAGAGGCTGAACTATCTCGGATATGGGGCGGTCTGGCAGCCGAGAAGCGCCGTCAAGGGGAGGAACAGGGACATAAGGGAGATACTGGACTACTGCGTAGCCAGAGGCATCAAGCTCTATGCCACTTTCTCAAGAAAAATTACCATTCCACCGGAATATCAAAATAAAATCAAGTTAGTCAGGCTGAAGGGTGGAAGAAAGAAAACCGTGAATAAGATAATAGCCCTTCTATTCACAGAACTTAGGTCTAGGGAAAAGAATTAATAAACCGGTGACCTCTTGGGCTTGGGGAGGATATAGGGAATTGCTGAGTTTCCGGCCTTCCGAAGATGAGGAAGGTGAAAGTAGACGTATCGTAGTGAGGAGACTCGTGTTGGATGTAGTGAAGCCACACAACCCTAACATAGTGGACATGGCCGAGGGGCTCTCCGAGCTTAAGGGGGTCAAGAAGGTGGATATAGAGGTGAAGGACTACGACTCCACGATCGAGAGGCTGAAGATAATCTTGGAGGGCGACGACTTGGACTACGACGAGATAGTGAAGGTGATTAGGTACTACGGGGGGAATGTGGCGAGCCTCGATGGGGTCACGGTCGAGTCAGAGGCGGAATCGGAGTGAGCCCAGATTCTACTTGGAGACGCACGGATGCTCAATGAACAGATCCGACTCTCAGATAATGGAAAGTCTACTGAAGAAAGCCGGCTGGATCGAGGTGGATAGACCCGAAGAGGCGGATGTCCTGATACTGAACACCTGCAACGTGAAGACGCCCACGGAGCAGAGGATGATCCACAGAGCGAGGATGCTGTCCAAGTACGGTCCCCTCATAGCCGCGGGATGCATGGCCAAATCCCAGCCCGAGCTGCTAAGGCCATTTTCCAAGGTTCTGATAGCTCCTAGATCAATAAATTCCATCGTTGAAGCTGCTTTTCTGGCTATAGAGGGGAAAGAAGGCGATTTCTTGGATTGGGGAAGGTTGGATAAGGCCTCATACGAGAGAGATCCTCTAGAACTGATAGGAATAGTCCCAATTGCCGAGGGCTGCTTGGGCTCCTGCACCTACTGTATAACCAAGCTGGCTAGGGGTGGACTGACGAGCTTTCCCAAGAGAAGCATCTTGAACAGGATCCGGGATTTCTTAGTTAAGGGAGCTGTGGAGATCTGGCTGACAGCCGAAGATACCGGGGTTTACGGTTGGGACATGGGAACAGACCTGCCCGATCTATTGAGGGATGTGGTCTCGATCGAGGGGGAGTTCAGGATCAGGGTTGGAATGATGACCCCCAGCTCGGCTCTTAAGGTAGCGGATAGATTGCTCGACTCGTTTGGTAGTCCTAAGATATACAAATTCTTCCATCTTCCGGTTCAGAGCGGATCTAACAGGATTCTCAGATTGATGGGCAGGGATTACACGGCAGAGGAGTTCATCTACTTGGTGAAACTCGTAAGGGAGAGATACGAGGACTCGACCATAAGCACGGACATAATAGTCGGTTTCCCGGGTGAGACCGAAGAGGACTTCCATCAAACCCTCAGGCTCTTGGAGGAAGTGCAACCTGATGTAGTGAATCTGAGCAGAT
>WAOH01000114.1 GCA_015521385.1 Thermoproteota archaeon | reverse complement strand
TGTATGCCGAGGGGGGGCCACCTCTTTCCAGCCCCTATCTTGAGGGCGAACTCGATGAGCTGGGGCATGTCCTCATCGTTTATACCGGGCACCCAGACCGGGGCTATCAGCAGGTCGATGGAGCTCTCAGATATGAGCTTAGCCGCCCTCAGGATCCTGTCTAGCTTCAGCCAAGGGGATCCGGAAAGGTAGCGAGCTTTCTCCTCGTTCAGGGAGTCTATACTCAGGTTAATCCTGTCCATTCCGGCCCTCTCCAGTCTCGATATGAGTTCCTCCGTCAGGAGGGGCCCGTGGGTCTGCGAAGATATCACCCTCACCTCCGGGATCTCCCTCAGTCTCTCCACGAGCTCCACTATCTGGGGGTAGGTGAAGGGATCGCCCACCGTGTCTATATGGGCCTCGATGTCATCCACCCCTTTCTCCTCAACCACCGCCACGAACCACTCCATGAGGTAATCCAGTTCCACTATATACTCCGTTTGCCTCGTCCTCGACTTGGGTCCCGCGTCCGTGGAGCAGAAGATGCAGGAGAAGGCGCACGTGGAGATGGGCCTCACCTGTATCAGGTTGGTGCCTCTGTCTATGAGACCGAATGCGACCGATCCCATGAGAGGTATCCCCGTCTCCCTGGTTACCCTGAGCACCGCGCGACCCATGGAACCCCCTCAGCCTTATATCCTCACGTGGGCGGAATCCGCATGAGGTTGTTCCTCGCCTCGGACATACATGGCTCAGCTGGGAAGTTAAAGTCGGCGCTGGAGAGGGAGTCCTTCGACCTGATAATCCTAGCAGGGGACCTATCCAACGGCTCCATAAGGGACGTCAGGAGGATCCTGAGAGGGGCCAAGAGCTTCGGACCCGTCCTATTCGTGCCCGGTAACATGGATCCGCCCCCACTGCTCGAAGTTGAGGAGGTGGAGGGATGCCCGAACCTCCACGGTAGGGTTAGATGCTTCGAATTGAAGCTCGGCGGTCTCGGGGGTGGTAACATCTCCCCATTTAGCACACCGATAGAGCTTGGGGAGGAGGAGATAGGTGATATCCTCTCCAAACTTGGGCAGGTCGACGTGCTCGTCTCCCACATGCCGCCATACGACACTAAACTGGATGTGATAAGGTCGGGGACTCACGTTGGGTCCAAGGCGTTGAGAGAGTACATAGAGAGAGTGCAGCCCCTCCTATGCGTGTGCGGGCACATACACGAATCTCCCGGCATAGATCACATAGGTAGAACGGTCCTCGTCAACGCTGGGCCGATGATGCATGGTAGGTATGCGGTGATCGAGGTGAGGGGCGACGAGGTGATTCCCTCACTCAAGATCCTCGACTGAGGTTTTTATTTTACGATAGTGTAATACCGCGATCGGAAATGAGGGTGAGGGATCTCACTCTGTCTGCCATGGGAGGGGCCCTCTATGCCATCGTAGGGTACTTGAGCTGGTTAGGGGTTAACTTCTACGGTGTGAGGTTTTGGCCAGCGGTCGTGGTTCCAGCAACGTTCGCGTGCCTCTATGGGGGTCTCGTGGGCGGCCTATCGGCTGCTATAGGCATCTTCATCTCGGACATGGTGACGCACGGGAACGCCCTGCTGAGTCTCACCGTGGGGGTTCCCTCCAACTTCCTAGGCTTCTACATAATTGGGGAACTGGCCGGTCGCGACAAGTACTCGGTGAAGAGGTACATCCCAGCCTCAATCCTCGGCCTCATAGTCGGTCACTTGATAATCGGGTTCGGACTCTTGGCTTGGAGTCAGGCCTTTCCCCTGCCCTTCAGTGATAAGGTGACGCCTCTGTCGATTACTGCGGCCCTGTCAATAGCGTTCGTGACCTTCGCTTGGGAGCTACCCTTCGCCATCTTGGTAGTGCCTCCCGTGGTCTCGGCCGTGAGAAAATCGGGTAAGGGGTGATTCGCCTGCTCATAATAGGACTCGACATGGGAGGTACGACAACGAAGGGCGTTCTTGCCTCAGAGTCCGGGATACTGGCCAAGACGGTAGTCGTCGCGTCCGATCCCTTAGCTGCGGCTGCAGGCGCCATAGGGAAACTCCTGACGGACAAGGGAGTGAAGTTAGATGATGTCGAAGCCGTGGCCCTGAGCGGAGGGAGGACCAAGCCCCTGCCCGACAAGATACTGGGGCTTCCGGTGAAGGAGGTCGATGAGATAGAGGCCGTTGGTAGGGGAGGAGCCTACCTGGCGGGAATGAAGGAGTGCGTGGTCGTGAGCGCCGGCACTGGGACTGCGGTGGTGGAGGTTAGGATCGACGGCGCCAGGTGCAGGGTGAGGCACTTGGGGGGGACCGCCGTCGGTGCCGGTACCCTTCTGGGTCTGGGTAGGCTACTGCTGAGGAGGACCTCGATAGCCTCCCTCATGGAGATGGCCCGTAGGGGAAATCCCAAGAACGTGGACCTGACGGTGGGCGACATAGTGGGAGGCCCCGTGGGCAGGCTGGACCCGGACGTCACCGCGTCGAACTTCGGGAAGGTTGGCGATGACGTGAAGCCCGAGGATATAGCGGCTGGCCTCGTCAACATGGTAGGTCAGGTAATAGGGACCGTGGGACT
>WAOH01000113.1 GCA_015521385.1 Thermoproteota archaeon | reverse complement strand
TCAGTATGCTCCCCACGGTGGTTATCGCCGCTAGGACCACCGAGTTGTAGAAGACCTTCAGGTAAACCCATCTCATGGCCTGCTGGTAGTACTTGATGGTGAACTCCCAGGTGATCACGCCCCTTCTCCCTATGAAGCCGAAGCTGTAGAGTATGGTGATTATGAAGGGGGCGAAGAAGTAGACGGCCAGGTAGATGAGCGGGGGACCGAGCACGAGCAGGGCCACGAGGAGCTTGTACTTCCTAACGAAGTCTATGAGAGACTCCATCCACGACATGCTACTCGGCCTCCAGCTCGAAGACCCCAGCCTCGTCACCGGAGTCCCAGCCTATCGTGATGATCTCGCCTTCCCTGAGCTTCCTCGCCTCCGGATGGGTGGCCGGGACGTTCACCTTGACCTCGATGTCGTCCAGCGCGACCATCACTATGAGGACATCTCCCTTGTACACTATCTCCCTTATCTTTCCATCGAACCTGTTCTCAGCGCCCTCGGCCGTCTTGCCAACCCTTATCCTCTCGGGTCGGAGGCTCACCACCACCTTCTTACCGCTGGGGATGTCCGAGACCACCCTGACCGGCCCGAAGCTCGTCTCGACGGTACCATCCCTCAGGACCCCCTCGAAGAAGTTGGCCTCCCCGATGAAGTTGGCGACGAACTTCGTTCTGGGCTTCTCGTAGACCTCGTAGGGGGTGCCGACCTGCTCCACCCTCCCCTCGTGGATAACCGCTATCCTGTCCGACATGACGAGGGCCTCTCCCTGATCGTGGGTGACGTAGACGAACGTGGTTCCCACGGTCCTCTGGATCCTCTTGAGCTCGAGCATCATGTGCTGCCTTATCTTCAAATCGAGAGCCCCAAGCGGCTCGTCTAAAAGCAGAACAGCTGGTTGTGTCACCAAGGCCCTAGCAATGGCGACCCTCTGCTGCTGACCACCTGAGAGCTGGCTCGGCTTCCTCTCCGCGAAGGTCTCGGGAGGCATCTTGACGAGCTCGAGGGCGTCGTAAACCCTCTTCTTTATCTCGTCCTCAGGGAACTTTCTCAGCCTGAGGCCGTAGGCTATGTTCTCGAACACGGTCATGTGGGGGAAGAGGGCCAGGTGCTGGAAGACCATCCCTATGTTCCTCTTGTACGGCGGGAGGTTAGTGACGTCCTTCCCCTCGAGGATGACGACCCCCTCATCGGGCTTCTCGAGGCCGGCAATGATCCTGAGGAGGGTGGTCTTTCCCGAGCCGCTAGGACCCAGCAAAGAGAAGAATTCGTTCCTCTTTATCTCTATGTTGACGTGATCCGATGCCACAACCTTCCCGAATCGCTTAACGATGTTACGGAGAACGACCATATCCTCGACTTCGGAGGTGATATACTCAGCCTTCTCCATCATCTCCATCTCCGAGTCCCATCAGGGGCTTATATTTTGATTTTTCGGATGTCTGAGGCCCCATACCTTCAGGAAAAAGAATTAACAGATAAGTTCGGGCCGTGCTGATGCAAAAAATCCGGGAAGGGTCCGGGTAGCCTCAGGAGAGCCCAAGGTCCCTGGAGAGCTCCAGCCTGTCTAGGGTCTCCCTGAGGGGCACGCCCTCTCTATCCCATCCCCTGAGCTGGTAGTACTCGTCGAGGGCCCTCTCGTACTCCTCCCTCGGGAGCTTCACACCCTTTATCGGTCCCTTGGTGTGCGCCTCCTCGAAGAACCTGTCGGGCGGATAGTCGTCCCTCCTCTTGAAGCCCGCCCTGACGTTGTACATCCTGGAGAGGTTCCATATCCTCTCTCCGACCTCCTGCAGGTAGGATTCCTTGAAGTCGACGTCCAGCGTGGCGCTGAGCAGGTCAGCCATCTCCTTGTAGCCGACGATCCAGAAGTCGCAGATGATCAGGCTCCACTTGACGCTGTTCAGGTCCTGGAGGTCCTTGGTTAGCTTAGCCTTACCGTCGAAGGTGAGAGGCGGCATGTCCCCGAAGGCCTCGCTCGCTATGGTCCACGCCCTGAGGTGGCAGGCCCCCCTATCCGAGGTGGCGTAGGCTAGAGCCATTCCCCAGCTGGATCTCGGATCGTATGCCGGGATCTCGGATCCCTTTATGTGCATCGCGTACCTCTCACTGCCCCTTCCTATCCTCTCAGCTGCCCTCTTCACTCCGTCAGCCAGGGTGTTGCCTATGCCCTCCCTGTAGGCTATCATCCTCACCAGCTTGGCCAAGGCCTCTGGCTCTCCCCAGTCCACGTGGAACCCTATCTCCTCGTCCGTGATTATCCCCCTCTCCCTTATCTCGAGGAGGAAGCCGAGAGTGGCTCCGAGGCTTATGGTGTCCAAGCCCAACTGATCGGCCAGCTCCCCGAGGTGAGCAAGTTCATCCATGTCCTTGAGGGACAGGTTCGACCCCATCATACCTATCGTCTCGTACTCCGGGGCCTTGATGACCCCCCTCCTCGTCTTTATCTTCCTCTTGCAGGCGAGGGGGCACGAATGACAGGCGAACCTGCTGTCGAGCTTGGCCTTCACCACATCGGTGTTTATGTAGTTCGCGTACTCGTAGTAGCCCTCCCTGAAGTTCAGGTGCGGGAGAGCACCTACGTTGTTGCTGAGATCGACTATCACCGGGGTGCCATCGGTCCTAGCCCATAGGTTCGTCTCGGTGAGGACGCTCTCCCTCATCAGCCTGGCCACGGTATCCCTGAACCTCGCGGGATTGGGGAAATCTATGCTCCTGTTGCTGGCCTCTACCACTATCCCCTTGAGCTTCTTGGATCCGAAGACGGCACCCACACCTCCCCTACCGGCGATGAAATGCTCGTCAACAACAGCGGAAGCCATGTAGCTGAGGTTCTCCCCAGCTGGTCCTATCACCAGGGTCCTGGCCAGCTTACCGTGGTCTCTCTTCAGCTCCTCAGTGGCCTCGGGGACGGTCTTCCCCCAGAGGTGGGTGGCGTCCCTTATCTCCACTTCCCCGTCCTTCACGGATATGTAGACGGGTTTCTCCGCCTTACCCTGTATTATCATGAGGTCGTATCCCGCGTACTTCAGCTCGGGACCGAAGGCCCCTCCCACGTAACTGTCATTTAATGTGCCCGTTTTCGGGGATTTGGTCACTACCGTGAACCTCCCGGTGAGAGGGGCCACGGTACCCGTCAACGGACCGGTGGCAATTATAATCTTGTTTTCAGGCCAGAGAGCTCCTGTTGATGGCGGAACTTCCTCATAGAGGTACCTTATGCCTAAACCCCTTCCTCCAAGGTAGAGAGCGGCCCAATCCCTCCTCGTATTCTCGACAACTATTTTATTCTCGGACAGGTCTACCCTCAAAACCTTTCCTGCGTACGGGGCTACCATGTTCACCTACCTCATGGCGTATCGCTCTCTAATAAACCCTGAGGCTAGGTTTTATAAGGATCTGGCGGGCCTAGCGTTGGTGGTAGTTTGGCTGGCTGGTTAGGGGAAGTCCCCGACTTCTTCTCCGAGGAACTCGGTAGGTACACGGAGAGGACCCGTAGGTCCGAACAGGTGTTTCAGGAAGCTCGAAAGTACGTACCTCATGGTGTGAACAGCAATATGAGGTTCTTCGAGCCCTACCCGATCTACATAGCCAAGGGGAAGGGCGGGAAGGTCTGGGATGTCGATGGTAACGAGTACGTGGATCTCAACTTGGCCATGGGAGCGGTGTTCTCGGGCCACAGCCACCCGGCAGTGGTCGAGGCGGTCCAGGAGGTGATACAGGAGGGTACCGCCTTCGGAACCGATGTGCCCGAGGCCAGGCTCGTCGCCAAGGAGCTCGCTAGGAGGTGGGGCCTCGACAAGGTGAGGTTCAGCAACTCCGGCGCAGAGGCGACGATGCACGCCATAAGAATTGCGAGGGCCTACACGGGTAAGGACAAGATAGTGAAGTTCGAGGGGAACTATCACGGGGCTCACGACTACGTCCTCGTGAGCATAAAGTCACCCCCGGGTCAGATGGGCAGGAAGTTCCCGAGGAAGATACCCGTCGGCCCTGGGATACCGGGTACCACCTTGGATTCCGTCCTCATAGCCAGGTACAACGACCTCAACTCCGTGGAGAGGCTGTTCAGGAAGCACGAGGAGGAGATAGCCGCCGTAATCGTCGAGCCCGTGGCCATGAACATAGGAGTCGTACCTCCGAAGCCCGGGTTCCTGGAGGGATTGAGGAAGCTCACAGAGGAGTACGGGGCCCTCCTGATCTTCGATGAGGTGAAGACCGGGGTCAAGCTCGCGCCCGGAGGGGCAACGGAGTTCTTCGGCATAAAGCCCGACCTCGCCGTGACGGCTAAGAGCATAGGTGGAGGCTTCCCGGTCTCGGCTATCATAGGGAAGGAGGAGGTCATGTCGGTCGTGGGACCGCACAGCGCAGTCCACGCGGGCACGTTCAACGCAAACAGGCTGGTGATGGCCGCCGCCCTCGCGACCCTCACGAAGGTGCTGACCATAGATGCCTACCCGAGGGCGCACAGGCTGTGCGACGAGCTCAGCAGGGCCTTCCAGGACATAGTGGATGACTACAGGATTCCCGCGGTGGTCCAGTGGATAGGACCCAACGGGCACATCTATCCAGGCGCGACTGAGCCGGTCGTCGACCTGCCGACATTCTACCAACAGGACGACGCCGCATGGTGGCGCTACTGGATAGCGATGATGAACAGGGGTGTGTTCATAGAGCCCGTGGTCAGCGATGACGAGTGGACGGTGAGCGTGGTTCACACAAAGGAGGACATCGAGAGGGCCATAGAGGCCTTCAAAGAGGCCGCCAAGTTCATGAGACCGGCGTAACACCTCTACTTTCACTTTCTCCATCTTTCCTCCCTCTTCCAGTTATCCCGCCCTGAGGGATCGCAACTACATCGTGAGTGGTCTCGGACGGTCCGATAACCGATTAACCTGCTTAACCCCGCAAAACCCTCTATCTGGTAATGAGCGAGCCCAGTAGAGTAAATGATCGTCTCCTCCAGAGGAATCGGTATCCCATCATTACTTCTAACAGCAGCCAGATCTCGGTGCAGGATCGCATCGCCCACACGCGAGGGACGAGAGGCTGTTGGAAGCTAGTCCAAGGGGTGCGAGACTCAACCCTTTTCAATTTCCCCCTCACGAATCCCCCATGAACTTACGCTCTCTCTTAGAGCGACTGACAGGTGAGGACGACGAAGCCATACGTACAGCGATGAGGGAGGCTTCCGATCCACCCGTAATCAGGAGGACGTTATCACAGGTGTTCCACGGGGAGAATCTCCCACCGCAACCTCCCATGGAGGTAATCAGGGTCGGAGATCTCAGGGACGCGGACCTATTCCTAGCAGTCGACCTTGTAGCCTCGCTAACCGGGGCCTCGACCCCAGATGAGGTGAAATCCGGAGCCGAGTCCCTGCTCAGGGAACTAGCGAGGAAGGTGAGGCTGAGGGCCGAGGATTCGGAGAAGACCAACGTGGCGCTGGCCTTACCGGAGAAGAAGCATCTGGAGGAAGTCAAGGGCAGGTGGACCGACTGGGTGTGGAAGAGGGTCGCCTACGATGGGAACCCGGCCCCGGACTTCGATGGCTGGGTCAGGGACCTGACAGCGCTGGCGGACGCCATCAGGGGAGAGGGGGTGAGGGTCACCTTCATGGCCGGTGAATCCGGCAGCGTGCTGGAGGACATGGGGTACGAGGTGGTCAGGGTTGACATCGAGAGGGCCCTTCCCAAGCTCGGCTACCCCAGGGACCCAAGCGTCGCGTGGTTCGAGCAGCCCATCCTCATGAACATGGCCCTGGACATTAGGAGGGGGGAGGAGGAGGTCGCCAGGGCGTTCTTCCAGAGGGAAGGCCTGGCCCCCGTCTTCAGGCCCAGGTGGTGGCGTAACGGCGAGGTGCTAGTAAGGGCCAAGGCCGAGGGAGGGAATTTCATACTGGTTGAGGGGGACAAGCCGGCCCTCTTCACAGGCATAGGTGTCAGGGGGAGCAACGTCGCTGCCCTGAAACTGATTCACGACTTCCTCGCCTCTAAGGGCCTGGATGTGGAGGTTTACGGGGTTCCCCTGCCCGGCTACATAAAGGACTGGCGAACTGGGGCGGTTCACCTGGATGTGGTGATGATGCACGCCGGACCAGTGACATTCGTGAGCCCCGGGAGGATGGGATTCTACTCGCTGGTGAAGTACGGGGACACCCTCGAGATAGTCGAGCTTGGCCAGGTATTCAGGGAGCTGGGCATAGAGGTGGACGAGATAACGGCCGAGGGCAGCGAGATCACCATGGTGAATGGCTTGAACTTGGGTAACGGGAAGATAGTGGTGGACTCCTTCAACAGGGACGCGAACAGGTATCTGGAGAGGGAGTGGGGTCTCGACCTCATTGAGGTGAGCATACCCCAGATAGAGGCCGGCGGTGGAGGGGCCAGGTGCGCCACCAGAGAGTTCTACAAATGAACGTTCGTTAAACTTATATTATCACGGGGTTATAGCGATCGGTGGGACCTTGGTCAGGCCCATGACTCTGGACGCCCTGGCCTCCTCCTTCGGAGGGGAGTCCATGGCACACATGAGATACGTTCTCTTTGCCGATAAGGCTGAGCAGGAGGGTTTTCCGAACGTCGCTAGGCTGTTCAGAGCTATAGCCTACGCCGAGAGGGTCCACGCGAACAATCACTTTAACGCCCTGTCCGAGCTGAAGGGGGATCTCAAGGTGGTGGCGGGAGCCACCTTCGGTCCTGGAAACACCTCCAAGAACTTGGAACTCGCCATCATGGGGGAGGAGTACGAGGTAGCGGAGATGTACCCGGCCTACATAGCCATAGCTGAGCTGCAGGGGGAGAGAAGAGCGGTTACAAGCTTCAAATGGGCTCTGGAGGCCGAGAAGATACATGCAGAGCTATTCAGGAGGGCGAAAGAATACGTGGATAGGGGAGAGGATTACCCGCTGGATGGGAAGGTCTGGATATGTCCAGTGTGCGGTCATACCCACGTGGGTCCGGAGCCCCCGGAGAGGTGCCCGGTCTGCGGCGCGCCTGGTGAGAGGTACGTCGGATACTGACCAGCCACGGATGTGGATTTGAAAGCGCTCAAGTTAACTTATTACCGCACCGGTGAACCTGAGGCCTATGAAGCCAAACCGCGCCCTAGCGATACTCCTCATAATCGCAACCTTGTCCCTCTTCCAATCGATATCCCAGAGCGTGACCGCCAGGATAGAGCCACCTTACCTAGAGGCTTCCCCCGGGGAGAGCGTTGATCTGAGGCTTGTAGTGAGGAACTTGGGCACGAAGGAGATAGAGGTCACCGGACTCAGGGTTTACGTGACGTCGGAGGAGGTGTTCTTCCTACCCGTACGCGCCAACTTCGGTGAGTACCAGATTCCCTTCGACGAACCGACCAAGGTGGGACCTGGAGAGGAGGAGGTCATACACAAGACGATCGAGGTCCCGAATGTCCCCGTGTTCGGGAGATTTCTCCTCAAGATAAGAGTCGAGACCACCGGGGGGTACGCCTTCTCCCAGCTGAGGGTCGACCTGAAGTACTCCAGCACCTCCATCGGTGTGTTCCTCTTCCTCCTCTTGGTGCTCCTGCTCCTCCTGTACGCAGTGATCAGGATGGTCAGGAGCAGGGTCTCCGGAGCGGGAAGGTTCAAGAGGAGGGTGAGCAAGGTCGATGCCCTGCTTGCCGAGAAGGAGAGGATCTTGGAGCTGATGAGGAGGCTCGAGGAAAAGAGGAGGGAGGGGAGAGTCGGGGAGTCGGAGTACAGGAAACTCAAGGAGGAGTACGAGAGTTCCTTAGGGGAGGTGCAGGCCAAGCTGAACTCGTACCTGGAGCCGTTCAGGTCCATGCTGGCCAATATCGAGCAGGAAATATCGAAGCTCAAGGAGGAGAGGGAAGTCGTGAGGGCCAAGATGGAGGTAGGGGACCTCTCGAAGGGAGAGGGGAAGAGGACGCTCAAGGAGAAGGATAAAGCCATTAAGTCATTGGAAGAGAGGGCGAAGATCCTCAGGGACAGGATAGAGAGGATAGAGAGGACCTGATCTCTATCCACCTTCCTCTTTACCCGTTCAAATTCGACTTACAAATTTTAACTTATCACCGGCCGGTAGCGGTATGGACCGGATAGTCTCTCCAGAGGTGAAGGAGCTGGTAAGGAGGTACAGGGACATAAAGTCCCTGAACTACGCTCTCTCCCTCCTAGGGTGGGACATGGAGACCTACATGCCCCACGGTGCTTTCAGGGAGAGGGGAGAGGTTAGAGGGAATCTCAGGACCCAGGTTCAGAGGCTGTACACTCACCCCGAGTTCATATCCCTGGTGGAAGGCGCCAGACCCCAGAACGATCTGGAGAGGGGAATAATACGAGTCCTGAAGAGATGGATAAAGTACTACACCAGAATACCCAGGGAGTTCATCGAGGAGGAGGAGCGGACGACGGCAGAGGCCTTTCAGGTCTGGAGGGAGGCCAAGGCCAAGTCCGACTTCGAAATGTTCAGGCCGGTGCTCGAGAGGATAGTCGAGCTAGAGAGGAAGAAGGCCGACTATCTGGGATACGAGGACCACCCCTACGACGCCCTGCTCGACATCTACGAGGAGGGCCTGACGGTCAAGAAGTGCGAGAGGATGTTCTCGAAGGTCCCTCAGATATCGGACCTGTTCAAGAGGGCGAAGGAGAGGTATCCGGAGAAGCACCCCCTAGAGGACGAGCCCTACGACGAGACCTTCCTCAGGAGGCTGATAGAGCACATTCTGGGCACGATGGGGTTCGACTTCAGCAGGGGGAGGGTGGACACGTCACCTCACCCGTTCACGGTGGAGATGGGCCTGTACGACGTCAGGATCACCGTTAGGTTCGAGGGGAGGGATTTCAGGAGGGCCCTGATGGCGGCGGTGCACGAATTCGGTCACGCCACCTACGAGATGAACATAAGCGAGGACCTCTGGATGACCCCCGTGCAGACCGGCGTCTCCCTAGGCGTTCACGAATCCCAATCCAGGTTCTGGGAGAACGTGGTCGGGAGATCCAGGGCCTTCGTCAGGAGGTTCAGGAACGAGATGGCCCTGGCGCTACCCTTCCTCAGCAAGTACGAAGAGGAGGAGATCTACAGGTACCTCACCTTGGTCAGGCCCGAGCTGATAAGGGTCGAGGCTGACGAGGTTCAGTACGTCCTCCACATATACCTGAGGTACAGGCTGGAGAAGGGCATGATCGAGGGAAGCGTTGACGTGAAGGAACTGCCCGAAATATGGAACGATACCATGGAGGAGCTCATCGGCGTGAGGCCCCCCAACGACTCCCTGGGGGTGCTGCAGGACATCCACTGGGCCCACGCCTCAATAGGGTACTTCCCCACCTACGCGATCGGCACCATGCTAGCGGCCCAGTACTACGAGAAGCTCGACCTGAGGGAAGCGGTGGATAAGGCGGACTTCTCCACGCTGATGAGCGTACTCAGGGACAGGATACACAGGTGGGGCTCAGTTTATCCGCCTGACGAGCTGGTTGTCAGGGCCACCGGGGAGGAATTCAACCCTGAGCATTTCCTCCATTACTTGGAGGAGAAGTACCTGTCCTAACCCTCCACCTTTTCACCGCGAGCAGCGCTGAGAGAAGCACCACAACTGGGAGGGCTATCCAGATCCACTCCAGCTCCGCACCTCCCCCGACCGTGTTCCTCGGGGCTGCGCTTGTTGGAGAGGGCGAGGGACTTGAAGCGCTCGCCGGTGGGGTCGTGGAGCGTGCGCTGGTGGTCTGGGTTCTGGGGGTTGGGGTCTCGGTGACCTCCGCCTCCGTAGCAGTCCTCGGCACCTCGCTGATCAGGATGGCTGTTATCTTCCCGTAACTCGCCACTAGCTTGCCCTCTCCCCTCACCTCAAGGGTGGCGTTGAACGGAGGGACGCCGATCACCTCCGTGGCGTTCACACTAAGGTCTCCGAGCGGGGTCAGCCTCACCCTGATGGAGATATCCGCTCCTCCCAGCCTTCTCACCACGAGCCTGACCACACCGCTCCCGTTAATCCTCTCGGGGCTGAATGACAGCGTCACCTCGGGGGCCTTCACCCCCACCCTCAACACGACCAGTCCCGGTCCGGACTCGGTGATCGCGGTCCTGTAGTACTCGCTCTCGACCCTCACCTCGTGCACTCCCTCGCTTATATTGGTCTCCAGAATTCCCCTCCTGTCCGTATGGCCGTAGAGCACCCCATCTACGTAGACCGAAGCGTTCCTAACCGGATAACCCGCCTCGGTGACGACCTTCACGGTGAGGTTCCTGTACTCCTGCTGTCCCTTCTCCTCTCTCGAAACGATAACGTACTCGCAGCAGCTTATCACGGATTCTCCCGCACTCTCGGCCAGAATGCATACTCTCCTCTCGCCCTCAGGACCATGATCCGGCTCGGAGAGCGAGTAGAGACCGGCCTTGAGGGACCCTTGGAACAGGAAATCCCTTTCCCCACCCCGATCCAGCGTGACGGTAACGTTGGAATCCCTGCTAACGAAGAACAGGAGTGTGACATTGCTTCCCACCATTATCTCGCTCCCGCACCCTTGGAGAACACGTATCCCTGCCTCCGGCACGTTCCTCAACTTCTTGAGGTAGTGCTCACCGCACTCGAGTACCACGACCTGCCTGCAGCAGGTGGTTTCCAGTAACCCCCTGACCTCGACGAAGTCACCGACCTCCACGGCATCGAGGTGGGGTGCTCCGGGACAGCTGTTCCCACCCTTCAGGACCTCTATTACGCCTCCCTCGGTTAACGG
Source organism: Thermoproteota archaeon (assembly GCA_015521385.1). Taxonomy (GTDB): domain Archaea; phylum Korarchaeota; class Korarchaeia; order Korarchaeales; family Korarchaeaceae; genus Korarchaeum. Next base: position 5,199 of record WAOH01000113.1, on the reverse strand, counting down.
ACCCTCCAGCACCTCCTCAACCCAGACGATGGCGTATCCCCTACCGACGGCGCCGACATGGCCCCTGAAGACCACGGTGGCAGGGGCCCCGGCGACGGCCAGGGGGGCGATCAGGATGAGCGCGAGCAACGCGACCACACCTAGGTTCATCATGGGGTCATTGCGTAACCTCTCTTAACCCTTTTGCGGCAGTTCCGTAACTAAGATGGAGCTAGATTCATTGTTCCCCAAAAAAGAGACCAGCTAATCATTTCTCGTATGACGGCCATTGTGGTCCATGAGATGACGTTCGAACCCCTATGTTCAAAATAAATGCCTGATGACCGGAGGGTTAGGAGTTCTAATTTATGAAAAAGTTGGAACGAAAAAAGCGGACAGTTCCCTTTATAAGGCCTATTGACCGGTTTAGCGAGGGTAACACCCCCACGGCGCCGTCCTAATCTTTTTTCTTCCATTTTTTCTCTTCAGAGCCCTCCATATGACAAAAAGGGAACCTAAACTCATAATACTGCGTTGGTCGCGCGCCCGCTTGGACGGGGAAGTAGGTGCGTCCCATCACATGACGGGGCCCTTAGAAGATCCCTAAACCCCTCCCTGCATGTGGATGCGGTCATTCCAAGCTTGAGCGCCTCCTCAACGACCTTCCTTAACATAGGGTACCTCACCCGCGCGGGCATGTACCTGTACCCTCCTATCCTGATCCCCTCCTCGTAGTACAGGCGCCTCCACCTCTCAGCCAGATCCGGGAAGGAAAGCACCATCCTCTTGAAGTTGTCCGGTTTGGCCTTGTACGTGGAGAAGACGACGTGCTCGGCGCCTGAATCCCTTGCCTCCCTGAGCAGCTCCTTGAGTTGGCCGAAGTCGTCCGTAAGCCAGGGTATTATGGGATCCACCCTGACTCCCTTCCTCATATCCACAGACGCGAGGGCGTCCAACCTGGAGCTGGGCGAGGGGGCGAAGGGTTCCAGCTTCGAGGCTAGCTGCCCGTCCAACGTGGTGATCGTGACCATGAGCGCGCCGAACAACCCTTGATCCCTCACGAAACCAACCCCCTTTGTCGTCAGGAGGACCCTGAACCCCCTCGAATGGAGCTCCTCCAGAGCAGCCCTGGTGAGCCCGAGGACCATCTCCTCGGGGGGATAGGGATCGCTGCTCGTGGACATGTCCACGGGGATTGAGGGGTCAGCCCTCATCAGGTCCCTTCTAAGCCTCCTCAGGAACTCCTTCTTGGGTCTGCTCGGTCTCCTACCTACGTAGGATGTCGCGTAGCAGTAGAGGCAGTAGTGGGTACAGCCCGTGTAGGGATGAAGGGAGTACTTGGGAGGACACGTGCAGAGGGGACTCTTCCAGGGGTCGAAGGGTCGGAGGACGTCCATCATTAAGAGGTGGAGGGACGCTACTTATAGGTGCACGCGATGAGCAGGAAGGCGCTGCTGTCGTGCATCGCCGTGATCGCTCTGCTGGGGATCCAACTCATTCAACTCAACCAAGGGTTACTCAGGGGGAGCGATCAAGCGAAGGTAAGCGCATACTTCTGTCCAGAGGACAACTGCAGCCAGGTGGTCATTGGGTGGATAGAGAGGGCTAACGAGTCGATAGATCTCGCGATGTACTCATTCACCTTGGATTCCATAGGGGAGGCCTTGATGAGGGCCAAGGAGAGGGGCGTCCGCGTTAGGGTGATACTGGAAGCGGAGAGGATAGACAGGTACAGTGAATACGGCAGGCTCAAGGCTGCGGGCGTTGAGGTGAGGCTCGACCGGAACAGCTACCTGATGCACAACAAGTTCATGGTGGTCGACGGGAGAATCGTGCTGACGGGCAGCTTCAACTACACGTGGTCCGGGGACAGGAAGAACGACGAGAACTTGGTGGTCATAGTGGACGATAGGATAGCCTCATCATATGAGTCGGAGTTCGATGAGATGTGGTCGGGGGTCTTCGGAAGGTGAAGGCGACCGAGTAAATTATTTTAAGTCGAGCCCTAATGCTCGATGACCCCCGAAATAACCCTGCTGATAGTGGCCTCAGCACTGGTCGGTTCCACGATATGGCCCTACCGCAAACCAGCGATATTCGTTGCGGCAGCCACGATACTCGTTGTGCTCTGGGGATTCTCCCCGGAGAGCCTTATCACAATGGAGATAATGGAATCCCTCCTCATAGTGTTCTCGCTACTCGTCCTGTCCGGTCTCCTCAGGTACAGCGAATTCTTCTCATTCATCACAAAGGGAGTGCTATCCAGAGCCAGATCCGAAGTAGCCGCGTTCCTCCTCCTGAACCTCGTAGCCGCGCTGATGTCATCCCTAGCGGCTACCTCGCTCGTTCTGCTCTATATGGTGACGATCTCCATAAACATAGCGAGGGAGTACGGGCTGAACCCCAAACCCCTCCTGATTTCGATGATCGTGTCCTCCAACATTGCCTCCATCTCCACGATGGTGGGGGACATCTCCAACGTGATCATTGCAACTTGCAGGGGATTCAGCTACGACGAGTTCCTAGTGAGGATGGTTCCGATGGCTCTTCCCATGCTGATGGGGGCCCTGATAGTCCAGTACCTGATTTTAAGGGGTGAGTTGAGGGGCGAACTGGAGGTGAGACCCCACCAAGTAACCGTGGACAGGTCCTATCTCCACTACGCCACGGCCTCGCTCCTCCTGATGTTCTTCCTCTCCCTCCTATCAGATTACATGGGCATAGCCGAGAGTTCGGTCATGGGTGTTGTAGCCATAGCCGTCCTGTTCATAGGGGGCGAGAGGATGAAGGAGGTCTATGAGAAGGTGAGGTGGGAGATTCTCCTCTACATAGGGGCCCTGCTCATAACGGCCAAGGCATTTGGACTGTCGAGCGCGCCATCGTTAATAGTTTCCATCCAGCAGGTATCCCCGTTACACATCTTCCTTGCTTCTTTGGGATTGTCGGCCTTTATAGACGGGGCTGAGACGGCCGCGATCTCTCTACCCGTCCTAGGAAGGCTCGCTGTCAACGAGGAGGTGTGGTGGTCGATGGTAGTTGGTACCAGCCTTGGATCAGCCATCTCTCCATTTGGATCCATAGCGAACCTTCTGGCCCTCAGGAGAGCCAGGAGGATGGGTATCGATGTGTCTTACCGAGAATACCTGAGGATCAGCGTACCCTCGGTCGCGGCCGCCTCGCTGATATACCTGCTGGGAGGGGTTCTATGAGGCTGCGGCTCGGCAATCTCCTCTTCGTGCTGGGACTTGTGGTATCATACTACTTCGGTTACCTGAGGGGCGCGGGAGTGATAACGGAGGAACAGCTCAGGGCGTTGCTCGTCATGATCGCAACGTTCCTCCTCATAGCTACTGAGTACAGACATAAGGTGGTGGCCGCTCTGGCGGGAGTGACCGCCCTCTGGTTGCTGGGGATTCTGTCCGGGGAGGACATGATTCACTTCCTCGACATGGAGGTCATAGGCCTCCTCTTCGGCATGATGGTTGTCGTGAGCGCTCTCAAGGTCGGGGGCTTCTTCGGGAAGATAACGTCCTACCTGTCTGGCCTAGGGCTAACCGGAATGCAGTTCTTCTTCGTGATGACCTCACTGACCGCCGTCCTGTCAGCCTTCTTGGACAACATCACCGTGAGCCTCTTCATGATCACCGTTGGAATCGTGCTGAGCAGGGCGATGGGCATAAATCCCGTTCCCATCACCGTGGCAACCGCCTCAGCAGCGGTCGTGGGTGGGATGGGAACGCTGGTCGGCGATCCACCTAACATCATGATAGCCGCAGCCACGGGTATCACTTTCAACGAGTTCCTCGTTCACATGGGCCCCATAGCCGTGCTAGCCTATGCGGTCGTCATACTGACCATACTACTGATCTACAGGAAGCATTTCATCTCCGAGAGAAGGGAAGGTGTTGAGATAGAGGGTCAGCTCATCGACAGGTGGATCACTGCCGTCGGACTGATCAGTTTCGCGGGCGCCGTTGCACTCTTCGTTCTCCAAGACATCACTGGCATATCTCCCGCGACCGCTGCCCTCTACGCGGCTGTAATCACGATGATCCTCAGCGGCGACCGGATCAATGACATACTGAAGGATGTGGAGTGGGACGTCCTCATCTTCCTCGGTTCCCTATTGGTGCTGGCTGGTGGCCTCGAGAAGACGGGCGTTCTGCACCTCATCGCCGATGCCCTGGTGAGATCGATAGGTCCCAACGAGCCGGTCATGGTGACCGTATTGCTGTGGATCAGCGCGGTCCTCAGTTCGGTGGTGGATAACATACCCGTCACCGCCTCCCTGATACCTGTGGTGGCTGAGATAGTCGAGGAAATCGGGGCTCCCCATCTGTGGTGGACGTTAGCTGCGGGCGCCGGCATAGGCGGGATAGCCACACCGCTAGCCTCAGTTCCGATGCTGATAGCCTACAGGACATTAGAGCAAGAAGGACACAAGATGAGCTTCTGGGAGTTCACCAAAATAGGATTGATCTTACTGGCCGTGACCACACTGGCGTTCAACGTGTACCTCTTACTGAGGTACTGAGGAGGGAGTGCATGAAATCGAAAGGCCTGTAGGCCCGCCTCACCATTTCCACATACCTCCGCACATTGTACCCGCTCCTCCCCATCTCCACGGGATAGGGGAAGGTAGCTTCCACATACCTGACTGACCCACGCGCGTTTATCAGGGAGGCGGCCCTCCAGTGGCTGACTTCCTTACTGTAGGGAGGATCGACCCTCTTCTCCATCACCAGAAGCTCCTCAGGCACCTTGTAACGTATAAGAGAGAGCTCGGCATCCTCGAACATCCTCCGCACTTTCAAGAGGACCGATAGTAGGGTATCGGGGTCCTCTGCCTTCCCTAACAGGTCTAGCGACCTCTCCACGAGGCGCCTGATCAGCGGAGGCATGTCCCTCCTTAAGAGCCCCTTAGCCTTGACGCCACCTCCCTCCAACCTCCCCACATATCTGGAGGGCACTCCCCACCCACCGTTTCCTCCCTCCGGTGGGAAGAACACAAGCCAGCTGTAAACGGAGTCCACCCTCACCTTGTACCCCAGCTCGTCCTCTATCTCCCTGGCCAGGGATGCTGAATCGCGAGTCCTCACGAAGATCGAGTCCACGAGGAAGTGGATCACCTCTCCCCTCCTGGATGCCACCTCGATCGCCCTCAACGCGAGGTGCCTCGCCATGGCCGTAACGCTTTCATAGGATTCGATACTGCCGAAC
>WAOH01000112.1 GCA_015521385.1 Thermoproteota archaeon | reverse complement strand
GTCGTGATCCTCCTGATCATCATAATAGCGGCGGTCTGGCTGTTCCTCAAGAAGAAATAGTCCCGACCACCAATCTTTTTCTTTTTCCCCTCGTAGCCCGCGAGGTCCGCTGGGGTGTTAAATGGATGGCCAGCTACAGCGTGTTCCTGATAAGGAAGGTCCTCGCCATATTCCTGACGTTCATCGCCGCCGTGACCTTCGTCTTCATAATGGTCAGGTTGGTCGGTGATCCCTTCGGCACCTTGGTTCTCGAGGATCCGAGGATAACTCCGGAGCAGATAGAGAAGATAAAGGCCGTCTACGGACTGGACAAACCGCTTCACGAGCAGTACATCGACTTCATACTCAACACCTTCAAGGGCGAATTCGGATACTCCCTCCATTATCAGAGGCCGGTCATGGATGTCATCATGGAGAGGCTGCCGTGGACGCTCCTCCTTCTCCTTCCAGCGATCATAATCTCTACCATCCTCAGCATATACACCGGGATGAAGACCGCTTGGAAGCACGGCACCAAGTACGATGTGGTCGTGACGTCGACGGCCCTGTTCATCAGGAGCACCCCCCACTTCTGGCTCGCCTTGCTCTTCCTGATGTTCTTCGGCTACTACCTCGGGCTATTCCCCCTGGCCGGATCGGTGACGCCGGCGAAGGAGTTTCCCTCCGTGCTCGACTACGTCGCCGATATAGCGTGGCACGCGGCCCTCCCGATCACCGTGCTGGTGATCAGGGAGATAGGGATGTACATGCTCTACATGAGGAACGCCATGGTCGAGGTCATGGGCCAGGACTTCGTCTGGATGGCCAAGCTCAAGGGGCTGGCTGAGAGGACGGTCATGTACAGGCACGCCGCCAGGGTGGCGATCCTACCCATGGTCACGGTAACGGCCCTGAGGTTCGGCTTCATGATAAACGGGGCCATACTCACGGAGACCGTGTTCAGCTACCCCGGCATGGGGAGGCTCATCTTCGACGCCATAATGAACGACGATTACTTCCTCGTCCAGGGGGCCTTCATCATAATGACAGTCACGGTCCTCCTAGCCAACTTGGTGGCCGATCTGCTCTACGGGATACTGGATCCCAGGGTCAGGGTGACCTGAATGGCGGTCAGGAAGGAGGAGCTGATAAGGAACCTCAAGAAGACGGGGTGGCAGAGGAAGGTACAGGGGGTAAAGGAGTTCATAGGTATAGTCAGGAGCCACAAGGCCTCTCTCTTCGGATCTGTCCTGCTCACAATAATAGTGGTGATGGCCCTCTTCGCCCCCTACTTGGCACCCTACGATCCCTACAAGAGGACCGGTAGGCCCTTGGAGCCTCCCAGCTGGAAGCACCCGCTGGGCACCAACGACGCCGGCCAGGACATACTTAGCGAGCTGATATACGGGGCTAGGATCTCCCTCATGATAGGGATCGTGTCGGCAGTCTCAGCTGTGGCCATAGGCGTGGTGGTGGGGATGGTCGCTGGCTACAAGGGAGGCAAGGTGGACGAGGTGCTCATGAGGATAGTGGACCTGTTCATGGTCATGCCCAGCCTCCTGCTGGTTATCTTCCTGGCCATGGTCTTCAAGGGCACTTGGCTGGGAACCCAGATGTTCCTCGTCCTGATAGTGGCCATAGCGATAACGAGCTGGCCTACCGTCGCGAGAGTAGTGAGGAGCATGATCCTGTCGCTCAAGGAGAGGCCCTTCGTTGAGAGCGTCAGGGCCCTGGGGGCGTCCGACGCTTACGTGATGGCCAAGTACCTGCTGCCGAACACGGCCCCCCTTATCCTGGCGGAGACCCTCCTGAGGACGGCCAGCAACATGATAACCGAGGCTTCCCTCAGCTTCCTCGGTCTGGGAGATGCGACCCAGAAGAGCTGGGGTATGATGCTCCACTACGCCTTCTCGAGGCAGGCCATAGTGCTCGGGCTCTGGACGTGGGTCATACCGCCGGGACTGATGATATCCCTGAGCGTACTCTCACTACTCTTGGTGGGTCAGGCACTGGAGATATACGTGAATCCGAGGCTCAGGAGGAGGTAAGTAACACCCTCCATTCTTTTCTGGATCCCCGCGATGCATGATGAGATCCTATTCACTATCAACGCCTTTTCACTACCCTAGAACTCCCTCTCACATCTGATGATCTTAGGAATAACCACCTCTCCCATCCTACTGAATGCCAGGCCCGCCATCGTACAAAGATCACACCAAGGTGACGGTATCGTCCAGCTCATCAGATCTGAGCCTATCAAACAGTGTTGCGATCACGGGAGAGGCCCTGACCTCATACACGATCTTCCTGTATATCTGATCAAGGTTAGCTGGATTCTCAGGGTCCCCTGGTGGATAATCCACTCTCTCACTCCTCGATACCCCTCCCGTCACCGTCACTATCGCCGGTTGCTTCTCCGGGAATTCCGATGAGAGCTCGGGATTCACCAACACCCTCACCCTTCTCTCCAGCTCCCTTACCTCCTCATCCCCGAGTCCCCTCTCAAGCTCGCCCAGGCCCAATCTCCCGTAAGCAAGGGCAGCCGCCACCAGGAAGGTCAGGCTGAACCTGGCCTGATCCAAGCTCTCAGGTTCCCTTATGCCGGCGATGCTGGCCGCCTCCTCGAACACCTCGACCCTGACCTCCCTGACCTCATCCAAGTTTACCTCGTCGCTCAGCATTATAGCGGCCGTTATGGCAGTGTGGGTGTGCCTGCAGGTGGGGAAGAACTTGTAACCGTTGAGGAGGATCGCATACTCCCATTCCGGCTCGAGTGCCCTATTCAGATCGCATCCCGGCGCCATGTTCCTGCAGAACCCCCTCTCGTCCTCGAGGGCGCTCAGGTTCGTGGTCATGCCGTTCTCGGCCATGGAGGCCGACGTCACGCCCAGGAAGGCCGCGTGCCCGGGGCTGAACGGTTTCACATCCGAGCCCGATGATATGAAACCCCAGAGTCCCGAGGCATAGTATGTTGATATGGCTAGGGCATGGGAGGCCGCCTCCGGATCCAACCCCAGCACCCTCGACGCAGCTGCGGCGGCACCCAAGGACCCGGCGGTGGCCGTGGTGTGCCACCTTGAATAGTGGGTCCTCCCGAAGGCGCTGCCGAACCTAGCAGCCACCTCGTATCCGATGACTATAGCCTCCAGCAGCTTCTTCCAGCTGACCCTCCCCTCCCCGAGAGCGAGAGCGGCCGGGACCACCGCTGCGCCGGCGTGGACGAGACCCCTCCTCAACCAGTCATCGTATTCCAGGGAGTGGATGGAGAAGCCGTTCACGAGGGCCGCCATTGACGGTGAGGAGCGCCACCAGCCCCCGAGAATTATAGAACCGTTATCGGACGGGTACGCCAGGGAGGCGAACCTCTTGACCCTCTCCTCCCTCTCGAAGCCGAGTATGCCGACCCCAACCGAGTCTAAGAGGACCTTCTTGGCTTCCTCCCTGACGGCGTCCGGGAGGGAAACGTAGTCCATCCCCCATACCTTCTCGATGACCTCGCTCAACACGGGCATCTGCTCCATCACAGGAACTGCTTACCGACCTAATTTAAACACTGGCGGACAGCAGCTAGACCCTTTCAGCCCTCTATAATGAGCTGGTCATGCGAGCGTAGTTCCGATAGAGGCAGGAGATAGGAAACATGTTTTGAATAAAGCTTACTCAAGGGATATGTTCCCCCTCCCCCATAGCTCCTACTGACTGCCAAGCTGAATTTTTTCTATAGCGCGAGCGATCATCGACACAATAAACACACTCTCTAATAACAGGACCATCTTAATACTTCTTTAATTTTACAAATGTTGGATGAAAAGTCGCGCAAGTTTTAAAAATAACAGCACTGTGAAATAAATGGGGTGGTATAATGAACATAAAAAGGAGAGATGCTCTAATCTCAGCATTTTCTCTTCTAGCAATAATTCTGTCAAATGCGATAATTCTTCCCTCCCTCGGGGCCTTTGTGGCTGGATACATAGTTCGTAGATACTCAGAAACTGTTGCTAACAGAAGGATAGCGGCCGGAGCGAATTTGGCAAACATAGGAGGAGTAGCTATAGCTGCTTCCTACGCACTTCTGGGGGTGTATGGCACAGAAGCTTCCATAGCCGCTGGTATACTTATGGGTGTCGGAGTGTTCACTCTCGGGCTAGGCATAGGACTAGCTTGAGGTAGCTCGTATGTCAATCGAAAGAGCCGTGAGAACATCCAAAACATCATTATTTTTTATTGGAGCAACTGCAGCGATCTATGCTTCTACCATACCCCTTGGAACAAGGATATTAGATGTCTTATTCGAAAAGATGAAGATAAACGAGAATCTGGTGAGCTATTTTATAAAAATAATGATGAACTTGAGATCATTTCCCCTCAAGGGTCTGGTCGTCTACTTACTGGGGACGCTCATCTACTTCCTTCTCCTGATCCCCTTCGCGTTGCTGGCGAGTCTCCTCTTTTACCTGTTGCTTAGGAAAATGGAGCCCTCTCTTCATCCAAAAGGTATAGCGATAACCCCCGACAGCCTAATGGGGGCCGTAGTAGGCGGTTTCATAGCAAAACCCATTCTCATATCCGAGGACATCTGGGAGGACGAGGAGCTTAGGACGTTCGTTATCCTCCACGAGAAGCATCACCAGGAAAGTAAAGGGTTGGAGTTAGTTGTAATGGTCTTCCTGCTAATCATGTCCTCCTTTAATGGGCTCAGAGCCGTCCTCCATGCCTTCTGGAGTGATCCACTCAGGGCCTCCGCCCTTCCCATACATATAGCCATGCCATTAGCCACTCTGCCTCTACTCTATTTGATTATTAGGGTGGAGGAGGTGCACGCTGACTTGAACGCTTACAGGCACATGGGAAGGGACGCTTACCGGGCCTTCAATAGGATAAAAACGATGAAGGAGAACTCGAGGGGACCCCTAACCCGGCTGCAGGCCATGATATCCGGGTTCCTGCATACCGGAAGGAGGGATATCGTACTGAAAGAGGGGGACGCGATAGCCCCGCATAATCCCCTCGAATTGTCGTTCGTTCCAGCCTTACTCTCAGCTGCGTTCCTGTGGTCCCACATCCTCTTTACAGTCTTCGGGAATCGATTGGGGGAGATGGAACCTTCGGCTGTTCTCTTCATCTCTTTAGTGCCATACTTGGTGTTATTAATATCTGGCATTGTCGTCCCAATCTTGCTATCATTGGGGGTCAGACCTATCCTTAAGAAAATGCTTCCTATAACCGAGAGAGGGACACTTAACCTCGGAATATTAATTGCTTCGGTGTATTTACTCTTCGTATCAGCATCTCTACTGTTTCTGCTGGATATTCCTATGGTTTCCATAGTACTTCCGTTTTTCGGCTTTATTGTATGCCTTCTTATTTCAAAGCACTACGTCGGGAATTTTAAGAAGGCCCTGCTAGCGACTCTGGTGGTAATAATCGAGATAGTTGCGGTCAATATAGCTATTCTTATTTTAAGATTGGTGATGGGATTTTGAAGATGTATATTACATTTTTGCTGGTAGGGTTGATAAATTCGATTCCAGTATCATTGCTGTTAGGAGTTTTTGGAATGCTTAATATTAGACAGGCCACTTTCCATTCATTTTCAACCAACAGTTTTCTGAATATATTGGCCAAGAACGTAGGATTCTGTACAGTAATCTACCTATTAGCGTATTTCTCTAGGAGACTGCAATATCTCACGCTCTTCATGACAGGGTTCATCAACGGCCTTGTAATTAGCTTCCTTGGGATCCAGGGGTATTTAGTCGCTGTCCCTCATGGTATTCCCGAGATATTGTCTACTGCAATATTCGCGGAGGAAGGGAGGGTTTTCTTCGAAGAAGGGCTTTTTAGAACGAGAAGAGTTGCTCTTGCTTTAGTCTTACTAATTCTTGCTGCATATATTGAATCTAACATGTCTTCTCTACTAGCCACCTTCATTACTGGACTATGAAGATCTCGAAATTTATGATTAATCATTGATCCCGACAATCTCCAGTAAAATACTGAAATTCCTAATATTCTTTTTTTACTATATACTAGATGCTAACTGAGAAAACTCAAATCAATGATGAGATAATAGTTCATCACCTGCCACGAAAACGAGTAATGGGACGTTATGAGCGCTCACTATCGAGTTCCCTGAGTTCCCTCACTATGTCAAGCAGCGCCCTAGCCTGCTCGTAATTCATCCTATCGATCATCATCCCCCTGTAGGAGGCTGCCCCCAGCCCCCTGGATGCTGCTTCCTCGTAGGCCTTCACTATCTCCTCGGCCTCCCTCACCTCGGCCTCGCTGGGGGTGAATATCTCGTTTATTATTGGGATGTGGGACGGGTGAATCGCGTACTTCCCCCTGTATCCAAGCCTCCTCGCCAGCAGAGACTGCCTCCTGACTCCCTCCCTATCTATGATCAGTCCTAGGAAGGGCGAGTCAATCGCTGGAACTCTGGCCGCCGCGGCTGCCACGCTGACCCGTGACCTGGCGTACAGGAGCTCGATTTCCTCCTTGGAGAGGTCGGACACGCTCCTTCCCAATTCCCTCAGGAAGTCTCCCATCCCGAACGAGAGGGCTCGTATCCTTCTCGATGAAAGCGCTATCTCCAGGGACCTCTCGACGCCCATCGCGCTCTCTATGAGGGGTATGATCCCCATCTCCCCGAGCTCTCGCTCCTCCTCCAGCGACCTCATCTCCTCCTCCAGCTTCCGTATGTCATCAGCGCTCTCGGCCTTGGGCAGAACCACGCCATCTAGGCCCTCCCTGATCACGAAGTCGAGGTCGTCCGAGGTCAGGCCGGTGGAGAGGGAGTTCACCCTCACGAACACCTTTCCCCCGAACTCCCTCCTCCTCTCCCTGAGGAACTCCCTGACCAGCCACCTCGCGGTTTCCTTCTCGCCGATGGGTACCGCATCCTCCATGTCCAGCACCACGACATCCGCCTCACTCCTCAAGGAGCTCAGCATGAGCCTCCAGCTGTTAGCCGGTACGAAGAGCAGGGACCTGGCCAGCACCATCAGCCCAGTACCTCCCTCAACAATTCGACTATCTGCCTCGGAGATTCGGCCACTCTCGCCCCAGCCTCCCTCAGGGACCTTATCTTACTCTCAGCGGATCCCCTCTCCCCGACCACCATGGCGCTGGCGTGGGAGAATCTCATTCCCTTGGGGAGCATTCCCCCGGCCACGTAAACCACCAGGGGCTTGGTGAACCCGCCCTCCTCTATGAACTCAGCGGCTTCCTCCTCCTGAACCCCACCGATCTCGGCGAACAGCACCACGGCCTCGGTCTCCTCATCGTCCTCGAACATGGCGAGCAGCTCCGACTCTGTCAGGCCCACCAGCGGTTCGCTACCGGTGTGCACCGCGGTGGTGACCCCGAAACCAGCCCTGCTCACCGCCCACGATGTGGTGGTGGTCTGGCCCCCGCTCCTGGATATGACGCCCACCCTTCCCGGGACGAAGGCCTCCCTGGCGAGCTTCAACGATCCTCCGACCCATCCCATTACCGCCTTCCCGGGACTTATCACCCCGAAGGAACCCGGTCCCTGAACCCTCACCCCCTTCTTCCTGGCCAGGGCGAGTATCCTCATGGCGTCGTGCACGGGCACCCTCTCGGTCGGGATGAGCACGTATCCTATGCCAGCCTCCATGGCTTCGGTCACGGCCTCCAGCAGGTGGGCTGGCGGAACCAGGGTGATGGTGGCATCCACCTGCCCCACCTCCTCCAAGGCCTCCTCGACCGAGTCGAAGACAGGAACTCCCCACACCCTCGATCCTCCTCTCCCGGGGGTCACGCCTGCCACGACCTTGGTGCCGTACTCGAGCATGTACCTAGTGGCGAATTCGCCGGTCCTCCCGGTTATCCCTTGGACAAGGACGCGTGTGTTCTCGTCGACGAGTATGGCCATCAGACCACCTCCATCGGGACCCTGACCTCTATGATCCCGCTCCCGTACCACTGGCAGTGGATCTCGCAGGCGAGGCACTCGTTGTCTATCCTCACGGCCTCCTGAGGGGAAACGGCCAGCGCCGGCTTACCGTTCTCTATCTTCAGCACGCTCCGGCCGTACAACCTGCAGGCCTTTACGCATGCGAAACCGCAGTCAGGGGCCACGCACCCGTCCAGATCTATTACCACTTCGGCCGTTCTAGTTCTGAACCTCATGCTCCCTCCCCTCTCTCCCTCCTGTATTCCTCAACAAGCTTCAGTACCCTGTCAGCGATGTACTCGGTCTCGTAGATGTAGTCCCTGCCGTAGAGCTCGAACCTTATCGGGAGATCCCTCACCCCTCTCCTGATTATCTCGTGGCTCTCCTCCTCCTTGTTACCGGCCAGCAGGATCACTGCCGGGAACCCGGGCCTGTCCCTCAACATCTCGTTGAACGCCTTCACTATGGCGTGGGCGTGGTGCCACTGCTCCTGGCTCGCCAGCACACTCCCCATCATCACGTAACCCTCTATCCCCGGAATGGAGAGGATCGTCCTGATCACCCTGTAGACCTTCGAAGCTGGGGGATCGCCGCTCGTGTCAGCGTAGTTGGCCAGCTTGAGCCCCTTCCTTATCAACGCATCAGCTGCCAGCATGGCACCTCCACCACCTATCCCGTGGAACCCGACGTATCCCTCCGACACCTGAGTTGTCAGCTGGATGAAGTACCCCGTTCCCCTCGGATCGGCGTCGTCCCAGTACCACATCATCCTCTCCAGGTCGGTGGGCTCCCTGTTCAGGTCCTTGGGGACCTCCACCTTCACCTCGGGATGCCTGAAGAGAGCGTGATCGTCGAGGTCCATCCTGGCATCCAGCGCAACCAAGCCCTCGTCCGTCAGGGCGAGGGGGTTCACCTCCACACTCCTGGCGTCATATTCCACGAAGATGTCGTACAGCTTCAGCGCCACATCTACCGCCTCGCTGGGCATTCCCACCCGAGAGAACTCCTCCTCTACCACCTCCCTCCTCAATCCGTCTAGGTAGTCCACGGGTATCCTGACCACGCCCTCCGACCTCTCCTCTATGCCCGTGCCACCGGAGGGGCTGGCAAGCAGCATGGGAGATCTGAACCTCCTGGAATCGTTTATCACGACGCTGAGGAACAGCTCGGCCTTCACATCCACTTTCTTCTCCACGAGGACCTTCTTGGGTCTGAATCCCTTGAAGTAGGAGGAGAGCATCTCCTCAGCAGCTACGCGGACCTCTTCCGGCGATGAGGCGAACCTGACGCCACCCACGTCGTACCTCCCCGTGAAGGGAAGCTGGGCCTTCACTACCACATTGCCTCCCAGCTTTCTAGCTATCGCCTCTGCTTCTCTCGGATCAGAGGCTATCTCACCGGCTGGCACAATTATTCCATGATCTCTCAGTATCCCCTTGGACTGATACTCGAGAAGCTTGGCCCTAGTATCACCCGGCGACCCTCGCACCCGATACGATAAATTGTTTCCTCTCTCACCTCGGTTGAGGGCGGCGGGAATCCTAAATGAGAATCGGATTAGAAGGGATCTGAAGTTCCTCTCGGCGTACGAGGTGGTTCCATGCAGCTCCTACGTTACGAGAGAGTACACGAGGGAGTCGGACATAGATGTGGCAGTTATTACTCGGGAGAGGGACAAGAATAGGAACTTCAGGATCCAGCTCGATATCTGGGGGAAGGTACCGTCGCCGATATACGATGTGAGGGTGTTCGAGCTGCTACCGATAAGGGTCAAGGCCTCGGTGATCAGCAGATACGTGGTCCTCTTTGGAAGCGAGCCCGATATTTCAGAGTACTTCTACAGGTGGAGGAAGGTGTGGGAGGACGCTAGAAGGAGGATGGAGCCCATGACCGTGGGAGAGAAGATTAGGGCGGTGGAGAGGAGGAAGAGGATCCTGAAGAATATCGCCGGGCCCAGGTAGAATCTCCTCCCGTTTGGATAACTTTCCCGTCATCTTCTGAGGAGGGAGAGCGCTGGGAAGAGACCGTATACCAAGAGGTTGTTCACGAGATGGTAGTAGAAGCTGGCATAGGTGCCCCTCCTCAGGAACAGCCATGTGTCCAAGATGGCCCACCCCAGTATGCAGAGCATTATTCTGGGCCCGAAGTACAGGTGTAGGAGCGTGAAGAAAGCTATGGAGGTCGCAGCTGACAGGATCAGGCTGCCGGTTAGTGAGTAAAGCCTAGTTATCGAGTACCCCCTATAGAACGTCTCCTCGAAGAAGGCGGCCGAAATCCCCCAGATGAGGAATGCGATGATCTCCGAGGGTTGATTCAATCCCCTCCTAGTGAGTTCCTCCAGATAACCGGTTCCCAAGCCCAGCTGACCTCCAAGCCAGTAGAGGAACCCCCATAACACCCAGGCCGCCGCCAGGAAGGCTAGAGATTCGAGGAAGGTCCTCAACCCCTTATCCCCGAACCAGACGGTCCCCAATCCGGAATTCTCCCACCTCATGATCAGTAGTAGGAGAGCGAAGCCCGTCACTTGGGCTAGGGTGTACGACAGGACGGCCCAGACGCCGCTCACACCTAGAGACGTCATCAGTTCCCTGTACAGGGGCGTGATCATCCAGAAACCGATCAAAGATACGGCCAAACCGACGGACGCGGGACCCCTCGGATAACCGCGTCGCTCCAGCATCCCCAATCCATCTATCGGTGGTGGAGAGCGGATTAAAACGTCCTGATCCCTCTGAAAAACAGACTAATGAAGGGGACTCCCACAATAGTGCAGACACCCTACCAGGGAACCTCTCCACCGAGTATGTCTTTCAAGGGCCTCCTCCACAGGAGATGGAATACCCTCTTACTCTCCCTGTCGTAGACGGCCTCGAAGTCGATGTATCCCCTGCCCATGTAGTATAGCATGGCCCTGGCGGTGTATTCCCTCCATTGACCCACAGTTCCCCTCTCCCTGGCATCGGAAACGCTGTAAGGTACCTCTATTAGCACTAACTCGCTCTCAACCTTCCTGAATCCGATGGGAACCCCGGATTCGAGCTCGATCACCTCCTCCGCTCCCGCCTCCAGCGCCTCCTTGAGAGAGGGAGACCTCAGCTCCCCATTGGCCTTCCTCCTCACCCTCTCACTGTCCAGGAACCACCAGACCTTGAGCCTGTCGGTTCTCAATCCCCTGTTTATCTCGTCGTTTATCTCCCCATAGTAGTTCACCACGTACTCCCAGCTCACAACCCCGAGCTTGCCCAAGTTGAACCTGGTGTTGAGTCCCTGAAGGGGATCGAAGGTCCACCTAGCCCTCACGAGTCCTTGCTCAAGAGCTAGCTCCCTCTGGGCCTGCTTTATCCTGAAACCCAGTCCTGAATACTTTAACTCCTCTATCACGGCGCTCTGGTGGGAGTAATGGTATAATCCCTCCTCGTCCCTCGCCAAGAAACCCCAAGCGAACCCTACTGCCCTGCCAGTCTCCAGATCAAATGCGCCCACCACGATACCGGAGTTGTCGGCAGCTGCCTTGAGCACGTGGGAAGGTGTGGCCTCGGTCCTATCCTTGCCCATCCTCCAAGCTGATGCTTGGACATCTACCAACTGTCTGAACTCCTCAGGTCTCCTAACCGGCCTTATCTCAACCCTGAGGGAACGGCCGGTCCTCCTATCCTCGATCTCCGTAATCCCTAGGTAGGTCATCCCTCTAGACTGGGGCGCCTTATTTATTCCCTTTACGGGTCCTCCTCTTCACCGCGATGTAGGCCGCCACCCCCAGCACCATGATTATCGCCACCGCGGTCTCCGCCGTGTCCAACACGGACACCAGCTCCTCGTAGGCGATCCCCAAGAGGTATCCGGCCATTCCCAAGACGAAGTAGCGTGGAAACGCGCCCAAAAAGGTGAATAGAGCGAACCGATAGGGATCCATGCGGATTATTCCCGCCCCTATCGACACCGGTGAGAGTGGAATTATGGGAAGGGCCCTCGACAGGAAGAGACCCAGCCACTCCCTCTCTCCCCTTATCCTGTCGGAGAAGCCCTCTATCTCCTCCCAACTTATCCCCAGATACCTCCCCAATCTCTCAACGAGCGGCTTACCACCGTAATATCCGAGGGCGTAGTGGGCTAGGGAGCCGAGCGTGGCCGCAACGCTTCCCACCAAGCCAATGATGAACGTGACCACGTAGAGCACGTACAAAGGGGGGGAGT
>WAOH01000111.1 GCA_015521385.1 Thermoproteota archaeon | reverse complement strand
TCCTTCATCTTCAGGATGACCGTGTAGGAATACGATCCGGGGTCGGTGGGCCTTTCGAAGTGGAGGGTTACCGTCTTCTCCTCGGAAATGGCTCCGACTGAGTATCTGATCGATTCAGCTACGTAATCGCTAGTTGAATCATCCCTCACTAGCACCACGTAGTAGCCGGGGGAATCGAATTGGACCTTGACGCCCACCTCAACGGTAACCCTAACTGCCGTCTCGTTCAGGGGACTCTCCTCCGTGGTGACCGAGGTGATCCATCCCTCAGTGGCCGCGCCCTTAACCAGTGAGATGGAGAGAATGGCCAGCAGGATCACCAGCCCCAGCTTCGCACGCGAGGATGGAATTTTCATCTTCGCTCATGTGATGTGTATAGTGCTTAAAAGGGTAAAACATCGAAGGCCGCGTTCCTATCACAACCCATCCAATTTTTAGTGGAGGTGGAGAACAGAAAGAATTGTAAGTTAGGGATATATTGGAGGATCACCTCCCTCCTAGGGAAGGGGGCTTAAAAATTGGAGAGCGCCATAGCTCTGCTGTTCTTCGCCATCATAATACTGCTGATGATAGGGCTCGTCGTACAGATACAGGCAGATTTCATCTCCCTGTCAAACAACGTCCAGAAGATCCTGGCTCTCGAGAGGGAGAGAGCGAAGGAGAACGCCGAGATAACGTGGAGGGGGAGATACGACGTCATCCTCAGGAACCTAGGTACTAACACCAGCATAAGGTACATCTACGTGTATGTGAACGGGTCTAGGGTGCCTAGCTTCCGTCTACCGGTGGAGGACCTCGTAGCCATAGTCAACGGTACTCTGCGACCTCACTATTACTCCGAGGGCCTCCTTCTCGCGCCCAACGTCAGGGTGAGGTTGAATCTAGAGCAGATGGGGCATTGGAGGATCCTCTATAACCTGAAACAGATGGAGAGCGGTTCTTCGACCCTGCTACAGGTCCCCATCCCCTCCGACACCGATCCCGATCTGTACTTCCCCGACGAGCGGTTCTTGAACACCAGCTGGCTGGACTTCGGGGCTGATGGCTACGCCCTCTACAGGAACCTCTCCGCCATCACAAGACCCAGGGTGAACACAGGTCTCTCGACGGGAGAGAACTGGACGGCCTGTCTATGGCTCAGGATAGTGGATCACAAGAACTGGGGCAGCCCATGGACCGTCTTGGACATGGATTCCATCCAAGTGATGGTAGACCCGAACTTCGACGGTGCCGAGTACCATCCTAAGGTATTCCTGAGGATAGCAGGCACTGACTTGGTGCAGGGGGACGATTACGTCAACGCCACCGATTGGAACCATTACTGCGCCGTGAGTAACGGAACGCACCTGTTCTTCTATGTGAACGGCAGGCTGGTCGACATCGAGGATCAGCCCTCCCCACTCAGCGTTTCCTACATAGAGCTACCCCACCAGCAGTATGAGAAGGCCGAGGTGGCCGCCTTCGACGACCTTTACGTGGCCAAGCGATACCTCGAGCCCAGCGCGGTGAGAGCACTGGCTGCCAACGCGATATTCGATCCCGGAGCGCCGTACCTGTACTTCTCGTTCGATAGATTGCCCAACGTGATAACTAGGATCGATCTGGTGACTGATCTGGGCGTGGTGTTCACCTCCAGCGCCCCGCAAAAGCTGCTCCCCGGCTAGGGTAGGGGGACCTAGCTGATCGACATTTTTTTCATTGTGAGGGTATCTTCTGTGATTTTGAAGCAAAATACCGTATGAGAAGGTTAATAAGAGTTACTGGGCGCACGAGCGTGGAGATGAGAATGAAAGCCCCGAGGAGAAAGTTGGAAGGGATATTCTGGAAAAAGATTATACTCATCGCGGTTCTAGCGACTCTTATAGTCCCGATTGTGCCGGTATACAGCAACCCATTGCACCCATTCTGGAGCATCTTCACCTACGAGGCTCATGAGGGCGATATCGGCTGCCCAGCTTCGCCGGCCTGCCAGTGCAGCAAGACCCTCGATGTGGACCTCTCCATACACCTGCGCGGCCTTAGATTTGACGTGGAGTCCGGTCTGAGAGCAAACTATTGTGGATGGGATGCGAGGGACATGGACATCCCAGTTACCGCCAAGGCCTTCATCGGAGCGATAAACTCCAATTACATAAGGCACCTCTACAACAAGTACGAGTTCCTCTTCAGACCGGGATGGGAGGATCATGTCCTCAATGGCGAGCCCTTCAGGGCCTACGCCGTGGGATACTCCCTGCTAAAGGCTGCCCCGACCTTCGCCACCTTCAATGTCAGCCAGTGCTTCGGAAACGTGTGCGGACCGTTCAAGATAACGGCTGACGTGGGAGAGGGAGGGTGCTGCGGTGGCAGGTACGCCAACGTCTCGGTGTGGTTCAACAATTACGGTAGGTGGGAGCTCCTCCGTACGGAGAGGTTCCATCTCTTCGGGCACTGCGGGCACTGCGGTGGCTGCTCATCCGGTGACGTGGTATCCGGGTTCTTCCCCCACCTCAACGTCAACGGGATAACCTACAGCTTCGCTTTCTTCTACTTCAACGTCACCTCGAACAGGTTCCTGACGCACGAGGAGGCGATGAATTACTGCCACTGCAACCCCACCACAACCAGGATCTCGATGATGCTCACCCCGTGCCCCGTCTACAGGTACGGTAGCGTAGCCTATGAGAGGAAGAGGTTCTGGGATACCGACGAGGGCCACATGTTCAGGTACTTCTACTCCAACATCACCACCTGGGGATGGAGGTGGTGGCATCACTACTTCCGCTGGTTCCTCTTCTCCAACGATCTCGTGTACAAGGACTCCTTCGTCTATCCCAGCCTGGACGACGCCCCCGTCAGGGAGATAGCTTCAGACAGCGTGACGGATCACCTGACCTTCTACCACAGGAGCGTCGAGGCCACTGCTTCGGCTAGCGTGGAGGACGTGCTCTTCAACAATGAGGACCTCCCGGTGTTCATCGCATCCCTCAACACCACCGATGGCATGGAGAGGAAGATCGTCTACGGCCCGGTCCTGAGGCCTACCATCCTGAACTACACCATCGAGATGGTCGGGCCCAAGAGGTACCACGTGAAGCTCTGGGTGGATCCGAATATCGTTTGGGAGAACAACTTCACGAAGGCGAAGCTCCTAGTCATCTCATCGTTCGAGAAGGAGAGGGACATAGACGAGATGATATGGCATTCGTACGCCGGCTCTCTCTTCAAGTTCACCGTCTCCGACGAGTACGAGCTGCCGGGCCACCTGGTGGATAGCGGGCACGGATGGGGATGCGGGTGTCGCCACCAGTTCCACAATGTCTACGTCTTCGAGGGGACCGTCGACCTGAACGGCAGAGACTTCAGCGGCATAGCGCTCCTCTCCTACAACAACCTCCTCTACTCGGACGCGATAGTGATGTTCACCGAACCAGATCACAAGGTCACGCCCGTGATAAAGGTCCTCGATAACGAGACGAGCGACGTTATCCCCGGCGCGACCGTCGTGATAGGCTCCCCAGACGTCAGGTTGGAGGGTACCACTGACGGGACGGGAATGTGGCAGCCAGATCACCCAATAGACCCCGGGCTCTACTGGGTTTACACCTACAAGGAAGGTTACCTGCCGAGGAACGAGACCATACTCATAGACCACTCCGGGATCTACGAGATGAGGCTCCAGAGGGCTGAGGGAGTGCTCACGGTGCATGTCGTGGATAACGAGACCTCGGGACCGATAGACCAGGCGTACGTGACTATGATCAGGGAGTCGGATGGCATGGGCGCCTTCTCCTACACCGACGCGAATGGTACCGCTTACCTGTCCTCCGATGAGGGGACCTGGCTGGTCACGGCATCCAAGGAGGAATACTTCCCGTCCAACACGACCATAACCCTGACCTCCGACAACCTCACCTCTGAGGTGACCCTGCGCCTCGTGAGGAACCCGAACGCCACCACCGAGACCACCGCCAGTGCG
Source organism: Thermoproteota archaeon (assembly GCA_015521385.1). Taxonomy (GTDB): domain Archaea; phylum Korarchaeota; class Korarchaeia; order Korarchaeales; family Korarchaeaceae; genus Korarchaeum. The sequence continues at coordinate 4,950 of WAOH01000111.1, read as the reverse complement.
AACTACAACACCAGGGTGATACTCGGCGGGTGGCTCGACGTTGAACTCCCGGGCAACCTGAGCGGGACCTACATAATCGTCTCCAAGTACGCTAAGTACTGGAACGGCTCCACCTACGTGACGGGCCTGCCGATGGTGTACAACGAGGTGGAGAACAAGACCTACGTGGACACCAGCGGGGGTAAGGGACTGCAGTTCTTCCCGCTCTATGATCTGCTGGAGCATCCCGGCGAGGCCATGTCCCTCATTGGGAACAACGTGACGATAGAACTCGTGAGGACTGACGGATACACCGTGAGGGTAAATGCCAGGGTTGGGACGCTCAGGTTCGATGATGTGCAGGTATCAGGAACAACCGTGACCGGAAGGCTCGTGTGGGACGATGGAACGGAGTTCAGGCCTCAGAACGAGTGGGAGTTCGTGCAGGTGGTGGTGGCGGAGACGGGTGACGCCGTGGTAATCAGCCCGGACGGTACGTTCACGCTGCACCTGAGCCGCGAGCTGAGCTCGTTCACCCTCAACGTGTTCTTCAAGGGACGCGGTGGGGTGGAGAGCTACCAGGTTCCCTTCTCCGGGAGCTACGTGTGGAAGGGCTAGGGGACTTAGGTGGACAGCGCCATCGGCCTCATCTTCTTTGTTTTTTTGACAGTCATAGCCCTCTCCTTCTTCCTCAGCGCGCAGACTTCCGCCAGTCAGTCCGTGGTCAAGATGAGGAAGAAGCTCGAGATGGAGCGGGAGAGATCCAAGGAGGGCATTCTCATCAGGTGGCTGGACAGGTACAGCCTGCTGATAGTCAACAGGGGGAGGTCCACGGTGCTGAGGTACCTTTACGTCCACATCAACGGGTCCAGAACTCCCACGTTCTTCAAGGAGCTCTCGATAAACGACACCAACCTACCCGCCGGAGCGTGGACCGGCCCGGGGGTCCCACTGGGGGAGGGGGAGTCCGTGAGGATCAGTCTATTGGAGTACGTGAGACCCCATTTGGAGTGCGATCAACCCGACTGCACCGGTTTCGTCACGCTGTACGATGACAGGGATGTGGGAGATCTCAGGTGGGGGAACAACCCCATCGCGGCTAGGTTGGAGGGGGGTTTCAGGGGCTACTCGTTGCACGTCGATCTGGACTACGATAACTGGGGCGTGGGTCACTTCCAGCTCCCCTCCAATTACAACTACACCGGATGCGCTTGGATCATGGTCACGAATCCCAGGGGGTCGGGCTCCCCCTGGCTCCTGCTGAAGCTTCAGGACTTCGAGTTCTGGGTTGATCCGCACTCCGGCAGTCCAAGGGTGATCGCGAGGATAACCAACGGGGTGGAGCTGGATCAGCCGGATGACAGAGTGGCCTCACCGGAGGAGTGGAACCACTACTGCATCACCACGAGGAGGTACTGGAACGGGACCAACTGGATCAGCGAGTTCTACTTTCTCGTCAACGGGCGAATTGTGGACTTCGAGTCTCTGGTGGACAGCGGCTTCCAACCCAACCTTAACCAGATTAACCTCCCCCAAAGTACGAGCATGGCCGACGATGCCTGGTTCGATGAGGTATTCGCCGCTACCGTGTACCTCAATCCCTCCCAGGTCAGGAAGCTTTCCTTCGGTGAGCTGCCCGAGGGCTTGGGCCCCGCTTCCTACTCGAGGTTCTCGTTCGAGAATGTGAGGAACAGGATAACGGCCGTGGAGATAGTTACGGATCTCGGCAGGGTTTTCTCATCCGAGTTCGCGGAGGGATCTCCCGGTCTGCCATGAGGTGGTGCTTATGTTGGGATTCGGAAAGTTGAGGTTTCCCCTTAAGGGGGTTTCCGTGAATATGGTAAGCGTCATAGAGGGTTTGGAATCGGTCGATCTTGAGAGAGAGAAGGGGAAGGAGGGTAAGGAAAAGCAGGAGGAGCTAAAGATACCGATAATAGGCAAGGAGATCTACGTCACCAGGGAGGAGGTCCCGCCCGGCAGGGAGCTGATGAGGGCAGAGGGGACCGGTTTCACCAACGTCTTGGTGAGGGAGTCCGACGGGAGCTACAGGTACGTGGTCAACGAGTGGATGCTGACTAGGAACGACAAGAAGCTGATCAACCTCATCCTCTCGGACGTGATGATGTTCCAGGAACAGTACTACGACAAGCTGGTGGCCGGCAGGCTGGAGGAGGTCATCCAAGAGATAGTGAGGAAGTACAGGATGGAGACCGAGTTCAACCTCAGGAAGGACGTGGTGATGTACTACGTGCTGAGGGACACCATAGGATTCGGGATGATCCAGCCCCTCATCTACGACTGGAACATCACCGACATCGATGTGAAGGGGACTGATCCCGTGAGGGTGAAGATGAGACGCTTCGCGGGCAGGTGGATAAACACAAACGTCAGGTTCCCCACCGAGATAGCTTTGAGGAGGTTCACATCCAGGATCGCGTCCCTCTACGGGAGGGGTATAAGCGAGGCCACGCCGCTCGTCTCCTTCATGTACAAGAGCAAGGACGGGAGCCTGAGGTTCAGGGTTGCAGCCAGCTTCGGGGGCGTGAAGAGCGAGCAGACCACGGTTCAGATAAGGAAGTTCCCAGCCAAGCCGTTCCTCTTCAACGACCTGATAAGGTTCGGGTCCCTCTCCCCCGAGGCCGCTGTGGCCATTTGGATGATGGTCGACCACAAGGGGAAGGTAGCCTACTCGGGGCCCGTGGGCACCGGCAAGACCACACTACTCAACGCCGCCCTGGCCATGTTCGATCCGAGGAAGAAGCTGGTAACCATCGAGGACATAGAGGAGCTGGCTCTCAGGTTCAAGGGCAACAGCTGGGTCCCCTACTATGCTAGGGGCGGTGAGTTCTACGAGATAGTGAAGTTCGCCCTCAGGATAACCCCTGACCTCCTCATACTGGCCGAGGTCCTGGGGAGGGAGCTGGGCGACGTGATCGCCTCCCAGACAGGGCACGGGCTGGCGTTCACGATACACGCCAACACGGTGGAGGAGTTCAAGCTGAGGGTCAGGATGCTCCTCAGGATGTACTACGGGGAGAACGCGAGCGAGGAGCTGATCAACTCGGTGATGAGGGAGCTCTGGTCCCTCCTGTTCCTGAACATAAAGGAGGACAAGAGGGTCCTGGATCAGATATACATGGTGGACATAAGCACGGGGGACATGATAAGGGTCTACCAGCACCCCACGGACTTCGACCTGGACAGGTTCCTGTGGCAGCTCCACTCCAGAACCAACATCCCGGTGAGCGACCTGAGGGACGAGTTCGAGGACAGGTTAGACTTCCTCCTGACCCACATGGATCTCGAGCTGGAGGACTTCTACAGGGAGCTGGTCAGGTGGTATCACAGGAGGTGAGCCCGTGGAGGTAACGCTAGAGACCATATCGCTCATCGTCATAGCTCTTACGTCGATCATCGTAGTAGGCTCCATAGTGTTCGAGGTCCTCCCGACCCAGATGAAGATCATGGAGCCGGGTATAATGGTTAGAGTCGAGGACTCCGAATTCTCACAGAACCGAACATGGTTTATCCTTTCCGTCACTTCAGATAGCGAAATACAGAACATTACGGTTATGAAAGCTAACGGTTCTCTGTGCAATGTGAGCGAGATCACGTACACCGAGAGGACCGTCAAGCTATTTGGCTTTTGCGACGGGAATCTCAGAGGAGATGTTGTTATCATAGCCGTGAGGGTCGGAGAGCACACATTCCAGTACAATGTGGGTCTCTGAAACACTCTCGGTATTTTTGAACCGAGATTGTTTGAATTGATTATAACTTCCGTTCTATTGGTAACTAATCAATCTATTTAATCGGATTTACCGTCAAGACATGATTGAGCGAAAAGTCACCGTTCCCTTTTTTCCTACAAATTTTCCAGTTCTCAGCCGTCTATAAAGAAAAATAAGGGACGTCGGCGATTGCTTTAGGAAAAGAAAGGCTATCTTTTTATTTGGAAGCCAGATGAATAAGGAGGGTGTATAGTCCTTGCAGATAACCGTGGAAAAGGTCGTGTGGATCGCCCTGGTGCTGGTGGTAGTGGCAGTCGTGGGTCTCTTCCTCATGGGCCAAGTGCTGACTGGAGCCCAGCAGGTAGGGCAGAGGTTCTACGTTAGGCTGATAAATAGCCAGTACTCCGACGCAGACTCCTCCTACGTGATCAGTTTCAGGATAGTGAACACCGGAGAAGGAGGGAACACTCTGACGGGTATAAGCCTCTCACCCGTTGGTTTCGGCTCCGGAGCCAGCGTGACCCCCATAAGCCCCAGTGATCTAACTGCCCTGAACATACCTCCCAAGGGCACGATGGACATCACCGTCAAGGTCTCTGGTGGTTACGTCTCGGGAAGCAAGTCCCTTGTGATAACTGCCACCTTCAGTGATGGAACCACTGCCGCTCAGACCATAGAGATTCCGTAAGGGGACCTCCCCTTGGAACTCTCTTTTTCCAAGCTCGCCATGGTGGGTATCGTACTGGTCGCCTTGGCGATAGTTTCCACCGCTTTTATCAGGGCCTATAGCCAGTATTCCGAGGCCCACACCTACATAAGCAGGCTCTCATCCAAGGCCTCCAGCAAGTCCATAGCAGTGGTGGCCTGCTACACCAACACCTCTTACCTCTTAAGCGGAGGGAGCCTCATCCCAGACCACAATTACACCGCCATACACTTCTACAACTACGGGGACTGGACCTACACCGACAGGATATCTGTGTACTACAGCGAGACAGGGGAGAACCTAACGATCTACTACAACGGAACCAAGTACTCAGAGGAGAACGGGACCGTCATCTCGTTCCCGGCCAAGGGGTTGGTTGAGGTCGATGTCAACCTGACCGACCTTCCCTCCGTGACGTCTTACCCATCGGAGGACTACTACCTCGTGATAATGTGGCTGGAGTCTGGTGATGTAGAAGTTGTTAGATGCTATAGCCCTTGAACTCGAGAAGAGGGGGGTATATAACGCTAAGGA
>WAOH01000110.1 GCA_015521385.1 Thermoproteota archaeon | reverse complement strand
GAACAGGCTGGTGACGTTCGGGTCCATCGAACTCATCGCAGATCCCAAGGAGGCACCTATCACTATGGACGGGATGAACACCCCACCTATACCAGCGCTCCCTATCGTCAGGGCCGTGGCGATCATCTTGAGAACGGCCATGCCGAAGAAGAAGGTGGTATCACCACCCTTGAACGATAATCTGACGAGATCATAGCTCAAACCAAACGGATAGAGTGTTTTGGTGGTTAAAAGGGTGGCCGTGGCGAGTACACCGACTGCAGCTCCTCCCACAATCCCCCTGAGGGTATAGCTCCTTCCTTCCATGATTCTCTCTACTAGAGAAACCATCCTGACGAATATCACGGAGAAAATGCCCATGACCAATCCTTCCAAGAGGCCTATGCTGAGAATGTAGAGATCCACCTCCCCGAAGGGCTTGAAGGCCTTGAATATGGGCTCTGCTCCCAGTATGGATATCAGCGTCAGGTAAGAGACCACAGAAGATATCAGGGCAGGGACCACCGCCTGATGTGCCATGTCATCCTTGTAGGGCACCTCCAGAGCGAACATCAGGCCGGTCAGGGGAGCCTTGAATATTGCGCTCATCCCGGATGCAGCTCCGGTCAGGAGCAAGATACGACCGTCCTCCTCTATTCCCAACCTATCCATCAGCCTCTTGACTGCCGCCCCAACCGCTCCCCCTATGTGAATGCTGGGGCCCTCCAGTCCAGCGCTGCCTCCCGAGCCAACAGTCAGGACAGCGCCTAGGGTCTTCACCGGGGTATCTCGGAGCACCATCTCCCCATCTCTGTGGTGATACGCCTCTAGAACCTCTTCCGTCCCATGGAAGTGGGGCAGCCTTGTCAGCTTATCCCTGAGTACTCCTGTGAGTGAGATCCCGATGAATGGGACCACTGGAATGAGCCACAAATATCCGCTCTCAGCGATCTTCCTCAGCATGAGCTCAGAGGCATCGAGAACTGATATCTCTAGTAGAGAAACCAGTAAGCCAGTCAGAAACCCCACGATGGACGATACCGTCACCCACTTCACTAGCATCTTGTAGAGGCCTGTGGATGGGCGGCTCACCCTGACCATTTTCCCTCCTCTTGCCCCTCCACCGGAAAATAAATAGAAATTTCGGAATTCAGGCTCGTCGGGTAACCGTGTGGAATAAGTTAATTAGCACCGGATGATACTCACCGAGGAAGGGAGCGTGTGAGCATGGCACTAGCTGACTCCCTCACATTCATCAAGAGGGATAACTTCCTGATTATGTCTTTCCTGATAGGATTTATAGTGGGCCTCATTCCTGGAATAGGTGTCTTGGGACCTCTCGTCGGCGGTTTCCTCTACTCTTACTTCTCCATATTCTATGGCGAAATAGCGAAGGATCAGGGTGAGGCCATTAAGAGGGGCGCCATCATGGGCGCGATCCTATATGTAGTGGACTTCGTCCTGGGCTTGCTCTTCTGGAGCCCCATGATCCCAATGGGCATGATGTTCTCGATCTCCGCCATCGTTTTGATAAACGCCTTCGTGGTCGGGCTCGTCATAGGGGCGATACTGGGAGGTATAGGGGGTTTCCTCTCTCTCTACGTGGAGTAATCTCCATTCCCCCAACCCAACTCACATGCCCGCCCCCTAACGGTTTATTAATACAGCGAATTATTGCCTCCTTGGTGTCTTGAGTGAGCTGGTCCGTCCTTGAAGCATTGAGAAAGGACCCCGCTGTCCTCAAAGAGAGCCTGAAGAGGAGATACTTACCCACGGACTTGGTTGACAGGGCTCTGGAACTGGATGCTAGGTGGAGAGAGGCGGTCACCGAGCTGAACAGGCTTAGGGAGAGGAGGAACGAGATAAACAGGGCCATACCCAGGGCCAGCCCGGATGAGAGAGAGGAGCTGATAAAGAAGTCCAAGGAGCTCGGTGCCAGAGTCAAGGAGCTAGAAGATCTTGTTAAGAAGCTCTCAGAGGAGAGGGACGCCATCCTGATGTCCCTCCCGTCCATAGTGCACGAGTCAGTTCCTGAAGGGCCCGACGACACGTACAACGTTCCCGTGAGGTTCTGGGGGGTCCCCAAGGTACCGAGGAGCAAGCTGGAGAGGTTCAAGGAGGAGACCTCCGGGTTCGATGTGGAGTATCAGCTGATTGACTGGGAGCCGAAGGGACACGCTGATGAGCTGGAATTGGTGCTTAAGCAGGGAGACACGCTTAAAGCAGCTCAGGTATCAGGTAGTAGGTTCTTTTACCTCTTCAAGGACATAGTTTGGCTGGAGCAGGCCCTGATAATGTTCGCCCTTGATCACATCACCAAGAAGGGGTTCATACCCGTCCTGCCACCCTACATGATGAGGGAGCAGTACTACCTGGGCGTCACGGATCTGGAGACGTTCAAGGACAGCATTTACAAGATAGAGGACGAGGACCTGTACCTCATAGCGACATCAGAGCACCCCCTGATAGCCATGCATGCCGGCGACACGTTCACCGAGGACGAGCTGCCCAGGCTCTACGTTGGGGTGAGCCCCTGCTTCAGGAAGGAGGCAGGTACCCACGGCAAGGACACGAAGGGCATATTCAGGGTCCATCAGTTCACCAAGGTGGAGCAGATAGTCTACTCCAAGCCGGAGGAAAGCTGGGAGTGGCACGAGCGCCTGATAAGGAATGCGGAGGAGATATACCAGCAGCTGGAGATCCCCTACAGGATAGTGAACATAGCCGCCGGGGACTTGGGCGCCTGCGCCGCCAAGAAGTACGATCTGGAGGCCTGGTTCCCGGCCCAGGGTAGGTACAGGGAACTGGTCAGCTGCAGCAACTGTGTCGACTGGCAGAGTTACAGGCTGAGGATAAAGCTCGACAGGAAGGGCAGGAGGGAGTTCGTGCACACGCTCAACAGCACGGCGCTGGCAACCACCAGAACGATATGCGCCATACTGGAGAACCACCAGCGCGAGGACGGCGTTGTCGAGATACCCAAGGTCCTGAGGCGGTACTTGGAGCCCTTCGAGGCCGCCCCCAAGGAGGTCATCGAGCCGATAAAAAAGCTGCTGAAGGAGTGATCAGAACCAGAGCTTTCCGGGGTTCATTATACCGTTCGGATCCAGCAACTCCTTTATCCTTCTAACGACCTCCAGGTAGCCCTCTCCCCTGACCGCCTTTATCTCCTCTAGGAAGAGCTCCTTCTTGGCCAGCCCTATCCCATGCTCCCCGCTTATGGCCCCACCGAGCTCTATGGCCAGCCTCCCGATCTTCACGAACATCTCCCTCGCCTTCCTGAGCTGCTCCTCATTCCTCGGATCGAAGCATATGGTTGGATGCAGGTTCCCATCACCGGCGTGACCGAACACGGGCATCCTCAACCCGTACTCCTTCCTAAGCTTCTCGAGTTCCCTGAGAGCGGTCATCAGCTTACTTAGCGGCACGGTGATGTCCTCCAGTAGCACGCCCGGGTATGCCCTCGTCACGGCTGCGTAGGCCCCCTGCCTGGCCAAGTAGAGCTGCTGCATCTCTTCGGGATCATCGCTGGCCCTGGTCCTACCTCCACTCTCCTTCATGACCTGCTCCACCTCCCTGGCCATCCTCCAGACCGCCTCCCTCGGTCCATCGACGTCAGCCACCACCATGGCCTCGGCCAGCTCCACATCGTAGCCCAGGACCTCGTTCACTATCTCTATGGTCTCCCTGTCTAGGAGCTCCAGCATCATGGGGACGTAGCCCCTCCTCCTGATCTGGGATATGGCCCTGCCGGCGTCCTCAAGCCTGTCGAAGGTGCCCATGACCCTGACGACCTTCTCGGGGAGGGGATAGATCTTGAGCCACGCCTTCGTTATCACTCCAAGCGTCCCCTCCGAACCTATGAAGAGGGAGAGAAGATCTGGGCCCCATCTCCACTTGTATACGGGTTCCCCTATCCTGAGTTTCCTCCCCCCAGCGAGGTAGACCTCCATCGCCAGCACCCAGTTCTTCATCACCCCGAACTTGGCTCCCCTAAGCCCGCCAGCGTTCTCAGCTAGGGCGCCACCTATGGTGGCTATCCTCGAGCTGGCCGGATCCGGCGGGAAGAAGAATCCGTACTCCCTGCACGCCTTGTCCACCTCTAGGACTGTGGCTCCAGCCTCCGCCATCACGTAACCGTCGTCTACGTTGACCTCAACCCTGTTCATGGGCGTCATGTCGAGCACGATGGACTCCGGGCTCGTGGGCACCGGAGCGCCGGTCAGGGAGGTACCGCTTCCCCTCGGGACGATGGGGACCCTCTCCCTGTCGGCTATTTCAAGCACTATTCTCACGTCCTCCTCGGAGCTGATCCTCACCACCGCACCTGGGGCCTGCTTGAACTCCGTGCTCGCGTCCAGCGAGTAGGCGTAGGTGTCCTCGGGCTCGACGAGGACCTTTTCCCTCCCAACCCTCTTGGAGATCTCGGAGATCGCCCTCGAGAATCCCATAACATCACCTGCCCATATCAGACCCCGGCCTTCCCGGAGTATATGGCGTAGGCTCTCCCATAAACTATGAGTTCTTGGACATGAAGGCCGACGGGACAGGCTTGGGAGCACTGCCCGCACAGCACGCAAGAGTAGAGCCTGTCCAGCACGGCCTTGGGCCTCACCGGGTCACCCTTGACGAGGGAGTTTATCAGGGTCATCCTGCCTCTAGCTGATCTGCTCTCCAGCCTGTCCAGCGCCTTGGCCGTGGGACACTCCACGTTGCAGAAACCGCACTTCTTGCACTTATCCGTCTCCCACTCTAGCATCTCGGCCAGATCTCTGAGCTCAAGGCTCCTTGGCTTGGGGCTCGCTGGGAACACCCTGTACCTGGTGAAGCGCGGTTCCTCCGGGCTCGCCTCCTCGATACCGTTCCTCATCGCCTCGGCTATCAGGGATGCGAGGTCCTCCACGCTGACGTTCGTGCCCACGGTGTCGAAGCCCGTCCTGAGCATCATTATGCATGCAGGGCAGGAGGTGAAGACCCTCTCGGCTCCGGTACCCTTCAACTCCTCTATCCTCTCATAGGAGACCTTTCTGGCTAGGGGAGGCTGAGTGAGCTCCAATCCACCGTCCCCGCTGCAGCCGGTGTTCACCCCGTGCCTGGGAGGCTCCACGTACTCGACGCCTTCGATCCTGCTGAGGATGAACCTGACCTCGTCCACCACCCCCAACGTCCTCGCTAGGTAGCAGGGATCGTGGTAGGTGACCCTCACCCTCCTGTCCAGCCTTAAACGCACGCCCCTCCTAGCCATCTCCCTCGCGACGACCTCGACGAAGTGAAGGGCCTCCACATCCCAGCCGTCCACGAACTCCGGGTAGTAGAGCCTGAACGCCGTCGCCACTATGGGGTCCAGCGTGATCACCCTCCTCACGCCCAGCTCCTTGAACCTCCGGTGGACCCACTCAGCGTGCTCCTTGAACTCCCTCAATAGCCCGTAAGTGTGCAGCGCTACGCCAGAGGGAGGCTCATCCTCGAAGAGGTAACCGACCTCGATTCCCAAGCCCTTCAGCACGTAGACCGCGTCTCTCAGACCCCTCTCGTACCTCTCGTTGAGGCGTCCCCATAGGGCCCTGGCACCCACCGTGTAGATGCCGAGCTTCCTCATGATGGGCCCGACCCTAGCTAGGGAGTTGATGTCCATGAACCCCTCCAGCCTCTTCAGGGCCCTGAAGGCCCCCTCAGCGTACCCCATCACGGGGTACATCTCACCGGTGTAGAACACCGTGCCGTCCACTGGACCCTTGGGCAGGAGGCCTCTCGCCCACCTCGTCCTCTCTTCGACACCCAATCCCAGGACGTCACCAACGGAGGTGGTATTATCAGCGGCGAACCTCACTATCTCCGGGACGGCCGTTCCCTTCACCCGGTGACTAACTCATCCCGCTTACTTATTAACGTGGAACGGATCCGGCCAAAGAGTACGGCTCAAATCTCGAGGGCGGTTTCGAGCCCCGGTGGGGAATCCAGATACCTTTATAAATTGAAGATCGAGTGAAGGCGGAGAGGTGATCTCGCTGAGGAGGGATCGAGAAACTTCTCCCATGTCCCCGTGACCCTCTCCTTGATCTCTCGTCAATTGGGAGAAACCGCATCACCGATCCCCTGAGGCGGGACCCCGTCTCCTTGAGGAGGTGTCTACCATGGTAAAGCTGAGATTGCCGGATGAGAGGGAGCTGGAGGCCGAGATAGGGAGGAGCATACTCGAGCAGATCCCCCCCGAGTCGGGACTAGTGGCGAAGGTGGACGGCAGGCTCGTGGACCTCACCTGGATCGTTCGCGAGGGAGTGGGAACGATAGAGGTGCTTGACTTCAACTCCCCCGAGGGCAGGGAGACCTACTGGCACACCTCTTCCCACATACTGGCCCAGGCGGTGAAGAGGCTCTTCCCGGAGGCGAAGCTGGGAATAGGTCCCGCCATAGAGGAGGGTTTCTTCTACGACTTCGATCTCGGTGGGAGGTCCTTCTCCCCCGAGGATCTGGAGAGAATAGAGGGAGAGATGAGGAGGATAGTCGAGGAAAACCTCCCCATAGTCAGGGAGGAGATGGAGAGGGAGGAGGCCATCAAGCTGTTCAGGAGCATGGGCGAGGTGTACAAGGTCGAGCTCCTCGAGGAGATGGACGAGGATGCGGTCTCGGTCTACAGGCAGGGGGAGTTCGTGGACCTGTGCAGGGGGCCCCACCTCCCCTATACCGGGTACGTGAAGGCCCTCAAGGTGCTCCACGCCTCCTCCGCCTACTGGAGGGGGGATGAGAGGAACCCGGTGATGCAGAGGGTGTACGGGATATCCTTCCCCACAGAGGAGGAGCTGAAACGATACCTGAAGATGAGGGAGGAGGCAAGGAAGAGGGACCACAGGGTAGTGGGCCCGCAGCTTGACCTCTTCTCCATGCCCTCGGAGTTGATAGGGCCCGGCTTGGTGATCTGGCACCCTAAGGGAGCGCGCATAAGGAGGGTGATAGAGGACTTCCTGGTGAGGGTTCACCTGAAGTGGGGATACGAGCTCGTGTACTCACCCCACATAGCCTACACCAACCTCTGGAGGACCTCGGGGCACCTTAACTACTACAGGGACTTCATGTACGTGTTCGAGAAGGAGGGGATAGAGCACGCGGTCAAGCCCATGAACTGCCCCTTCCACATACTCGTGTACAAGTCCAAGAGGAGGAGCTACAGGGAGCTCCCCATGAGGCTGTTCGAGCTTGGGACGGTGTACAGGTACGAGAGGTCCGGGGTGCTGCACGGCCTGCTGAGGGCCAGGGGATTCACTCAGGACGACGCTCACATCTTCACAACTCCCGAGAAGCTGGAGGAGGAGATATTCAGGGTCATAGAGCTGGACGAGTACCTGATGAGGTCCTTCGGCTTCGACGAGTTCAAGGTCGAGATCTCCACTTGGGATCCGAGGCACCCGGAAGACTACATGGGAAGTGAGGAGGACTGGAACAGGGCTCAGTCCGCCTTAGAGGAGGCTCTGAGGAAGAAGGGCTACGAGTACGAGGTGATGGAGGGTGAGGCTGCCTTCTACGGACCCAAGATAGATGTGAAGCTCGTTGACTCGATAGGGAGGGAGTGGCAGCTGAGCACGATACAGCTGGACTTCAACCTCCCCAAGAGGTTCAACGTCACCTACGTGGACGCTGATGGAAGCGAGAAGACCGTCATCATGATACACAGGGCCCTCCTCGGCTCCATAGAGAGGTTCTTCGGGATACTGCTCGAGCACTACGCCGGGAACTTCCCCCTCTGGCTTGCCCCGGTGCAGGTGAGGGTTCTGCCCGTGGCTGAGAGGCACTTGGACAGGGCGAGGGAGGTCTTGGAGCGTCTGCTCGAGGCTGGAGTGAGGGCCGATCTGGACGACGCCAGAGGGACCCTCGGATACAGGATAAGGGAGAGCGAGCTGGAGAAGGTACCCGTCCTCCTAGTGATAGGTGACAGGGAGGTCGAGTCAGGCAAGGTGGCGGTGAGGCGCAAGGGCAAGGGCAACTTGGGGTCGATGGATCTGGACGAGTTCCTCGACGGGTTCATGGAGGAGTTCCTGCCCCCGGATCTGAGGGGAAACTCCTCAACTTTTTAGCCTCTCCCCGTCCCTCCCGTTTATGAGGTTCAAATCCCTCGCCTTGGGAGTGGGGGCGTTCGCGGTTCCGCTTCTCTTCGTCTTCCTCTCGATAGCCCTCTCCCCTTGGTTCCGATGGAAGGTCAACGCCCTAAGCGATCTGGGTCACTCCGTCAAGAGTCCAGTTGCGCCTCTGTTCAACATAGGTCTCACCACCGGGGGCCTCCTGACGATCCTTTACTCGGCCCTCTACATGGTGAGGAAGTACCCCCACACCTCTAAAATCATGGCCGCGTCGGGCTACTTCCTGATGCTTGTGGGGACGTTCGATGAGGTATACGGCAGGCTACACTTTCTGGTTTCGCTTCTCTTCTTCCTGGGAATCGCCATCGCCGCCATAATTTACGGATACGAGGAGGGAAGGAACTACCCTATCATCTCAACCTTGGTGATCGCGATCTCATGGGCTCTGCAGCTTTCAGGCGTATGCCCGTGCGGTGAAGCCGTCCCCGAGATTATCTCCGTGCTAGTGACCCTCCCGTGGTACATTGACTCGCTAAGGAACGTTGAGAGAAGCCTGAAATGGTGATCGGGTCTCGGGAGGCATCAAAAATATGCGAGGAGAGGCGCACCAGAGGAGGTGCACTTCCCTGCGGTGTTCGCAGCTAGGGGGCACCTCAGGGGTCATACGAGGTGACCGATTGCGAAGCCGTGGCAATGGTGGACGCTGAAACTTAAGAGAAATGGGGACCTCGAGATCCTGCATTCCTCTCAGTTCGGTGGGGATATATGACGGATATACGGAAGAGAGATGCGTACAAGGCCATAGTCCTGTTCGGACTCGTGAGCTTGGTGGGCGACGTCATCTACGAGGGAGCTAGGGCGGTAGCCCCCTCCTACTTGGGTGCGCTCGGAGCTACGGCTTTGGTGGTGGGGCTGGTTTTCGGCGTATCGGAATTCGTAGGCCTGTCTCTGAGGCTGGTGAGCGGATTCCTGGCTGATATCACCGGGGCTTACTGGGCCCTTTACCTGTTGGGATACGGTCTGATAATCTCGATACCACTTCTCGGCCTGACTAGCCTATGGCCCGTCGCGGTAGCCCTGATCTTCGTTGAGAGGGTTGCTAAGGGTCTCAGGTCCCCGGCGAGGGATGTCCTCATCTCAGCTGTGTCCAAGGGGGTGGGCGCAGGGAAGGCGTTCGGTCTCCACGAACTCATGGATCAGGTAGGCGCGATCGCGGGACCTGCACTCCTCGGAACCATCCTGCTCCTGCGACCCAGCGATTACTCCTCGGCCTTCCTCTCCCTCCTGATACCCTACCTCATCCTACTTGCCTCGATCCTCTACATCTACTACAGGTTCAGAGGGATCGTCCCTACGGCTAAGGGGACCAAGTTCAGCGTGTCGGATCTCCCCACCAACTTCTGGATCTATACCATGGCCGTTTTCATGAACACGGCCGGCCTCATCCATGTATCCCTGATAGTCCTGACCTCCAGCGAGACCTTCTCACCCTGGATGGCGGCCTACCTCTACGTCCTCATGCAGGCCGTGGATGCGGTAGCGGCCCCGCTCGCCGGTCTCGCCTATGACAGGGTCGGGAGGAAGATCCTCTACCTGCCGTTCCTGCTCTCCCCTGTACCATCCATAACTACTCTCTTAGGAGGAGGCAATGTGATCATCGCGGTTATCTCCTTTGGAATCATATACGGGATGCAGGAGTCGATTTACAGGGCTGCAGTCTCCGACCTCGTCCCAATGAGGGTGAGGGGGACGGCCTACGGGGTGTTCAACACTGCCTACGGGCTCGGCTTCTTGGTGAGCGGCTCGCTCTTCGGCTACTTCCTCTACACCGGAGACATCATCGTCGGGTCCGTCTTCTCCATAGCGGCGCAGATCTTGGCCATCCTCTCCCTACACAGGTCCCTAAGACTCGATTGATACCCCGACCTCCTCCAGCACCTCCCTTATCTTCGCCCTCACCTCAGCCGACTCGACCATCAGAGGGGGCCTGCACACCTCCTTTACCGGGGCCCCTAGTATCGAGAGCGCAGTCTTTATCGCCGTCGGGAAGGACGAAGCGAAATCGTATATCCTAGCCAGACTCGCGAGCTTCCTGAACCCCTCCACCGCTCCCCTCAGGTCTCCCGTGATCCAGGACCTGTGTATCGAGAGGTGTATCTCAGGCGCCACGTTAGCTAGGGCCATTATCCCGCCGTCCCCTCCCAACGCCAGCGTGTTCAGCAGGTGGTCGTCCATCCCCGTCAGCACCGAGAAATCACTCCTAACGGATTTCACCCTGACCACCAAGCTGCGCATGTAGGAGACGCTGTCCTTGGTGATTTTAGCCCCCACCACGTTAGAGAACTCCTCGGCGAGCCTGACGTAGACGCTGACCGGTATGTCGTTTCCGGTGAGGGACGGGATGTTGTATATGATCAGGGGTAGGTCCAGGGAGTTGGCTATCCTGCTGAAGTGATGGAGGAGCCAGTCCTCCTTCAGCTTGAAGAAGTAGGGGGGCATCACCACGGCGCCATCCACTCCCAGGTCCTTCATCTCCCTGCCCAGCGATATGGCCTCCTCCGTGAAATTCGAGCTTATCCCCGGCATGATCTTCGGACCTTCAGCGACATCGAGGCTGATCCTGACAATATCGAGCATCTCATCCCTTCTGAGGTGGACAAACTCGCCGGTGGTTGAGTTTACGAAGATCCCATCGACTCCTCTCTCGCTGAGGAAAGAGACAAGCCACCTCAGGGCCTCTACATCGATGGAGAGGTCCTCACTGAAGGGGGTGATCATCGGGACTATTACTCCGGAAAATCCCTTCATATGATGGGAGGGGAAAGGGGATCATATAATCCCTAGGTGGTCAGGGACCTCTGCAGCCCGTGAACGTACCTTGAGAGGAGGTATGCCATCGCCAAGTTGGTGGTGGCCATGAGTATGCCTACTCCCCCGTCGAATCCCATCGCGGTCAGCACCAGCCCGATGTGGTATGCGAGGGCGTTTCCCACCATCAGCTCGAAGGTCCTCACGGCCACCACCCCCGGCATCAATCCAGCCGCGTTATAAATACAAATCGCTTGATATCGTTTCGTAACGTTTCATCGGGTTCAGGCAGGATCGTTCCAGCCGATATGACTCGCTAGAAACAGAAGTTAGTTTCAACTCCGCCTGAGAAGATCCTTCAATCAGGAGTAAAGACTTTTGCTGTCGGGGGATAGAGGCACTGGAGTGAAGATGAGGGTCTACCTGGACAACGAGCTCTCTCCCAGACCTCCCGACGAGGTGGTCGAGTTCCTACTTCCCTTCTTCAATAAGAAGGCCTATGGGTCCCCCAAGGTCCCGCACGAACCCGGATTAGAGGCTTACCAGTTCATCGAGGAGGTGCTTGACTATCTGGGATCGATGCTCAACTCGGAGGGGGACTTCACCGTGGTCGGCAGCGGAACCGAAGCCAACAACCTGGCCCTGATGGGCATCATCAGGCACCTAGGCAGGAAGGGTAACTTGGTGACGAGTTCGGTAGAGCACAGGAGCGTGTTAGGTCCTCTCGAGGACCTCTCTCGAGTATTGGAGGTGAGGAAAGCTCCAGTCGATGAGGAAGGTCATGTGAGGGTCGATGAGCTCGAGAGATTGATGGACAGGGATACTATCATGGTCAGCGTTCAGATGGTAAATCAGGAGACTGGAGCGGTTCACGACATAGACGCGATCTCAGATGTAACTAGGGATAGGGGGGTGCTCCTGCACGTGGACGCTTGCGATGCTTTGGGGAGGCTCCCCATAGATCTCTCGAAGGTCGACCTCCTGTCCCTCAGCGGAAGCAAGATTTACGGTCCTAGGGGGACGGGATTCCTCTACGTCAGGGAGGACCTCGACCTAGAGCCCATAATGTCGGGCAGCTCCGGGATCCAGCTCCTGACGCCCGTCGATGTGAACGTACCGGCTCTGGCAGGTTTCTACAGGGCCCTTCAAATGTTCGGGTCTCCAGACAAGTGGAGAGAGGTGAAGAGGATGAGGGACAGGATATCCGAGGAGCTAGAGGACCTCGATGTGGTAATGAATAGTCCGGCGGATTCCGTGGATACCGTCAACTTCTCGGTTCGAAAGGAGGCCGGATCCCTGATAATAGAGGCCAGCTCGCGCGGGCTCTACCTGTCGCAGGGCACATCCGACCCAGTGAGCTACGTACTGACGGCCATGGGTAGACCTAGGGAACTGGCCGCAAACAGCCTGATGTTGAAGCTTCACCCTTATATGGGATGGGAGGAGGTAGACTTCACGATAGAAGTACTGAGCGAACTTTTGAGGTGAGAAGGAGGGCTAAGAAGCCGAGTTCTCCCGGATCGTTTCACACATGAAAAAAGGAAACTATTTCAAATATACTTTGAACTGAATCATGGTGCCCCGTATGTCCGAGCACAAGCCAACTGTTGAGGAGCTTCTTAAGAAGGCTGAAAAGCCTTCTAAACTAGCCCTTGCGTATCATCCGTTTTACGAGGGCAAGGTCCAAGTTATGCCGAAATGCGTCGTCAGGGATGTGGACGACTTCGCCATCTGGTATACACCGGGAGTGGCGGCCTCGTGCAAGGTCATTAAGGAGGATCCCGAGCAGTCCTTCTATCACACTAACAGGTGGAACTATGTTGCCGTCGTGAGCGACGGCACCAGGGTTCTGGGCCTAGGTAATATAGGTCCGGAAGCAGGTCTGCCCGTGATGGAAGGTAAGGCCCTCCTGTTCAAGTATCTGGGCGGTGTTGATGCCTTCCCGCTGGTGGTTAGGGCCCACAAACCGGATGAGATGCTCAAACTACTGGAATGGATCGAGCCCAACTTCGGAGGCATCAATCTGGAGGATATAGAGAAACCCAAGTGCTACTACGTGCTGGAGGAGGCTAGGAAGAGGCTCGAAATACCCGTGTGGCACGATGACCAGCAGGGTACTGCAACCGTGGTGTATGCCGGGTTGAAGAACGCTTTCAAGGTGGTAGGCAAGGACATGAAGCAGGCTAAGATAGTCTTCTACGGCGCCGGCGCATCCAACGTGAGGGGAGCGATCGTCCTGATAAAGGCCGGAGTCCCGCCGGGACACATAATAATGATAGACAGCAAGGGGCCGCTCTACCGCGACAGGCCCGACATGGAGGAGATAAAGGAGAAGGATCCGTGGAAGTACGACCTGGCCATGAAGACCAATGACGAGAACGCCAAGACTATAGAGGAGGCCTTCAAGGGAGCTGACGCCGTCATAGGGATGAGCAGGCCCGGACCGGGCGTCATAAAGCCCGAGTGGATCAAGTTGATGAACGATGACGCCATAGTATTCGCTTGCGCCAACCCCGTTCCGGAGATATGGCCTTGGGAGGCCAAGGAAGCGGGGGCTAGGATCGTAGCTACCGGGAGGAGCGACTTCCCCAACCAAGTGAACAACAGCCTCGGGTTCCCAGCCATATTTAGGGGAGTTCTCGATGTCAGGGCGAGGACCATAACCGACGAAATGTGTATAGCGGCCGGAGATGCCTTGGCGAAGTTCGCGGAGGAGAAGGGAATACACGAGGAGTACATACTGCCGACCATGGACGAGTGGGAGGTCTATCCGCTTGAGGCCGTCGCTGCTGCTGAGCAGTCCATCAAGCAGGGCGTGGCCAGGAAGATACTCAGCAGGAACGAGCTCTACGAGAGGGCCGTCAACATAATCAGGAACGCCAGGGAGGCGACAAAGCTCCTGATGGAGAAGGGCCTGATACCGGCTCCACCTCCCGAGGAGGAGGTACTGGAGAGCTACGGCCCGTGAGCTTTCTTCAATACCCCACTCCTTT
>WAOH01000109.1 GCA_015521385.1 Thermoproteota archaeon | reverse complement strand
GATCCCTGCTCATCGTAGGCTACCTCCCCCTCATCGACTTCCCCCACTTCACCGTCCCCGGTGGTTCTCCCGGCAACACCACCGGGGACGGTGAAGTGGGGGAAGTCGATGAGGGGGAGGTAGCCTACGATGAGCAGGGATCCGGTGACCAGACCGATAGTGGATCTAGGAGATCCCAATCTTCCACTGGATCCGAGACAGGAGAATCCCAGAGATTCACTCTGATGGAAACTCCCCAGAGATCGAATTCCAATATCGGAGCAGAGGATTCAGAGAAAGCGGGGGAGGTGAATGGGACGTCAGGTCCCACGCACTCATCGGGAAAATTCTCTATCACGGTGGTGCCGGGCAACCCTGAAGTCGGAGACAATGTGAGCGTGACCGTGATACCCCATGGTGCGAGGGGAAGCGTCTGGGTTGTGGATCCAAGCGGTTCGACCGTTGGAGAGGTGCCGGTGAGGAACAGGACTACTTTTCAGTTCGTTGCCTCTAAGGAGGGTATCTGGTCCATAAGATGGGCTTACACTAGCGGAGGCGAGGCTCTGTTCGGCCACATGGAGTTGAATGTGACAGCGCCCCTCCCCAGCGCTGAAATCTCGCACAAAGCTCGTGGCATCCATCAGCCCCTTCCCAAGGAGAATACGCTGACCACGCCGGTTAAGGAGACCAGAGGCGAAATAAGGATCTTCAAACCCTCCTGCCGTGTTCTGAGGGAGGAGAATCCTCGATCTTGGGACATAGAGGTGGTGACCGTGGTAATGGCCGCTTCCCTAGTTGGGTTGCTGGTGGTCAGGAGGAGGGTATCATGAGGTTCGCCTCATTGCTCCCCCTCCTTCTCCTCACCTCGGGCATCGTCCTCATGGTCTATAGTCTGGTCCCCAAGGAGAGTTCTGTCCAGAATCGAATATTGGAAGGCGGGACGTTCGAGATATTCGAGTGCCAAGGCGAGCTGACGGTTCAGGTCAATGGAAGCGCGTGCGTGGACCTCAGGGAGGTGGAGTTCAAGGAGCTATCGCGGGGGACTTCCGTCGAGGGGACGGTCAGGTTCCCACTGCTGAAGATGAGGGGGAGCAAGCTCGAGCTTACGGTAAGCAACTACGATGCTAGGTGGGGGAGGAGCTATCACTTATCAGACGGCGGGTTCCTGATACCCCTAGAAGAGGGCCAGTGGAACGTCTCAGCGGCATCAGATGGCCAGATCACGCTATATGAGGTGGAAAGGTACTATCCTGCCAGGGGAGATCTAACGAGAGGTGGCGATTCAGTAAAAGCCGTGTGCAGCGGTAGTAACGGGACATACTTGATCCTATACAATCCATCTCAGGAACCTCTCGAGGTACGCGTGACCACGAGCCGTCTCGATCTCCACGCCCTATTCGCGTCCATAGGACTCATTTTGATGTCCCTCCTCGTGAGGAGGTATTTCCATGCTGTTGAAGGTGGGAGAGGAGTACTCGCTGGAGTTAGCCGCCATGCTCATGGCCAGGTGCGGTAAGCACGCTCTCAGGGCATCCCTAGGCATGAGACTGGGTTTCCCTCAGAGGATGATAAGGAGGAAGTGCAAGCCCGTTGAGGTCGCAGGACGGCCCCTATCTTGGGACCTCCCTTTCTTTGGAGGGGTACTCGAGATCGACGGTGGCAGAGCAATAGCTCACCCGCTAACGTCACGCACCGGCAGGCAGGTAGCCTCAATCGTACTGTCCACCATGCTGAAGGGGATCTACGCTGGCGACTACAGGTCCCAAGGGGACCTGATATGGAAGTCCCTCCAACTCAGGATGGACAGGGCAAACGAGATCCTGAAGGAGCTGGATCTGGAGGACGAGGAGCTAGCTCTTGAGTCTTCCATCAGGTCCACTAAGCTCTGGCCGTTCCTAGCCATAACCATGACTCCGGATGTAACAGAGGCCTACGCTCACTTCAACGGCCCCCTATACCTGGACCACGTCGAACTGGGCAGGATCGTGGTCGAGAACTACCTCATGGACGGGGAGGAGGTAAGCAAGCTGATGACGTTCGTGGAGGCTGATGTTAATGCCGGGATCGACTTCAGCTCCCCTCTCAACGAGGTAGATCTCACGCTGGGGGAGCATCACTTCAGGATGGCTTTGGACTTTCCCCCCGCGTCGATGGGCGCTGTGGATGTGAGGAACCTGAGCGCCATGTCCAGGCTGAGCTTGCCCCGCCTCATCTCTCTGGGATCCCTCACAGGATACGAGGCAGCCCTGATGATTGATTCCCTAGCAAGGGGAGATCCCGTGCTTATTTTCGGCAGGACGGGCGTGGGAAAGACCACCCTTTCTAACGCCCTACTTGCGAGCCTGCCGAGGCATTGGAGGATAGTGAGCGTCGAGGAGGTGAGGGAGATAGAGGACCTCACGAGGTACGGGATGCACCACACCCCCTACGAGATAACGTCCGGCAAGCTCGACTTCATCAAGTTCCTCCTCCACAGGAACCCAGATCTCGTGTTCTTGGGGGAGATTCTGGGAAGAGAGCATGCGGAGGCCTTTGATCTCACCTCCTTCAGTGGATTGAAGGTCGTGGCGACCACCCACGCGAAGGACTATCGCGGGCTCATCCAGAAATGGTCCTCCTGGGGAGTAAGGCTCCCTGAAGGAACCCTTGCTGTGAGGATGGAGGAGAAGAGGGTTGTTGAGATGAGGCGCTGGGTGGACGAGGGGTGGGACGATCCGGGGAGTCCGTCGGCTGAGTGGTTGATGCATGTGAAGAGGTTGGAGGGAGCTGAAACCAATGAAGAGGTCCACAGGAGGATTAGGGGACTACCTGAGGAAGGCTGATCTGGCTCAGAGGTTGGTTCTCGGGTGGAGCGCCTCCCCCGCTTTGGGGCTCAAAGCCGTCTCAGCCTACGAGGAGGTAGCCGTTGAGGGAAGGAGAGCGAGCGAGGCGCTTGTGAGCAGGATGGATGAGGTCGGCGCGCTGCTGTCGGGAATCGAGGAGGGTGGTGACAGGGAGGAATCGCTCAAGTCCTCGCTCACCTTCATCTCCCAGCTCCTGGAGGCGGATGCTCAGGCTAGGGAGAGGTGGATGTACGTCTCCCTCACCATGGGAATGGCCCTCTCAGTTGGAATAGCAGTGGCTCTGGCTTTGAGCGGGATGAGTGTGAAGCCGCTCTACCTCGTCCCAATGGCCCTGATATATCCTCTAGTCCCGGGGTTGTCCTTGGACAAGTTACCCGACGATCCGGCCGCGGCGGACTACATAGCATCCACACTGGAGAGGGGTGGGGGCAGGATCTACGCCCTGAGGCACCTCGGACTCTATGAATCTCTTGTTCTGGACACGGATTTCGACGAGATCGACCTCCCCACCTGGGCTAACGTCCTGAGGGAGATGTCCGACAGGAGGGTCCTAGCGAATGTGATGAGGAGGACCTCCGTCATGCTCAGGGAGTTCAAGCGCATAACCTCGACGTGGAGCGCGCGGATGAGGTCCATGAAGGCGATGTCGCTCATCATCTCCTCCGCCATCGGCCTGTCCAACGTGATCCTGCTGAGGGTCATCTCCTCCCCACTACTGTACTCGATGAGGGTACCCGCGGATCTGCCCTTGACCCTACTTCTGACGGGGCTCATCTCCACGTTCATTTCCGCTAAGCCCTTGGGCGCTTCCATCGAGTCGGGAGTTGCTTACCTGTCAGCCTTCTCACTCGCATACGCACTGATTCCCCCGTAAAGGTTAAATTCCTGACCGCTAAGACGCTGATGAATGAAAGCAGCTGTCGACGGCATCCACATGGTCAACTTCAAGTCATTTCGAAGGGCTACGATACCCCTACCCACCGGGCTCGTTGCGATCACCGGTCCCAACGGCTCCGGCAAGAGCAACATACTGGATGCCGTGGCGTTCGCGATGGGATGGAGGGCTAGGAAGCTGAGGGCCTCGAAGATAGAGAACTTGGTCAGGAAGGGGTCGAACTCCGCTCAGGTCAGTCTCTTCATAAGGAATTCCTCGGAGAGGATAAGTTTGACCAGGGAGATCAGGCCCAGCGGTGAGAGCGTCTACAGGGTGAACGGGAGGAGGAGAAGCGCCACAGAGGTCATGGACCTGCTCGCGGACATGGGTTTCGTCGTAGACAGGTACACATTCGTGACTCAGGGAGACATCACGTCCATAGTGGAGATGTCCCCGAAGGAGAGGGCCAAGCTCTTGGAGGAGATAAGCGGGGTGGCTGAGTACGATGAGAAGAAGGCTAAGGCCTTGGAGGAGCTTAGAGAGGTCGACCAGTCCCTGAGAGAGATTGAGGTACTGATGAAGGAGAGGGAAAAGGAGTTGAGGAGAGCCGAGAGCGAGGTAAAGGCTCTTCAGGAGAGGAACGAGTTGGAGGAGAGGCTGAGGAGGGTCAAGAAGTACTTGCTGATGGTCCAACTGGAGGAAGTCCATGAGAAGCTGGAATCGCTGGATAAGATGTATATGGAGGAGGATTTCTCCGAGATAGACTCCTTGAGAACACAACTAGAGGAGAAAGAGGGCGAACTCAGGCGAATCGAGGGTCTGGTGAAGGACTCCCCAGTCAGGAGGAGGAAGCAGTTAGAGGCGGAATTGAGGGCCCTCTCTCGCCAGATAGAGACACTGGAAAGGGCTTTGGAGGCTCAAAGGGATGCATTAAACGCCCTAGCCAGGGTGAGGGATGTACCGGAGGTCGTAAGGAGGGATCCCTCCTTTCTCGGCGTCGTGTCCCAGCTGGTGACTCCCATGGAGGGCTACGAAATCCCCTATCTAGCGGTTGGAGGAGGCAGATTGGGGGACATCGTTGTCAGAGACCTAGAGGGGGCTAAGAGGATAGCTAAGGCTCTGAGGAACGTCAAGGGTCGATTCAGGATAATCCCCCTGGATGTCATAAGGGTCAGGGACCTGCAGGAGATAGAGGGCACCTTGGGCCCCCTTTACCGCTTCCTCCGGTACGACGAGGAGTTCGAGCCCGTCGCTAAACTAGTCTTCAACGCGATCCTCGTGGACGACCTAGACGTCATCACGAGGGATCTCATAGGCAGGGCGAAATTCGTGACGCTTAAGGGGGAGATCGTGGAGAGGGAGGGAAGCCTCCTCGCCGGGAAGCCTGAGAGGGATATTGAGAGGGTCAACAAGCTGAGAGAGGAGGTGAAGAGGATAGAAGAGGAGTTGAAGAACCTCAAAAGGGATGCCGCCAGTAAGAAGGAGGAGCTGGAGAATCTGCCGAAGGAGGACCCTAACTTGGATGCCTTGGAGGCCCTCAGGAA
>WAOH01000108.1 GCA_015521385.1 Thermoproteota archaeon | reverse complement strand
CCTTGAAGGAGGATGCGATCCCTCACCAGCCTCCCCACCAACTTGGACTTCGCCACCCCGATGGATGGCTTGCCCAGCAGCAGCCCCAAGTGGGAGGCCTCCCCCAGCATCCTCGGATGGGAGAGACCGTGCCCATCCACGAATATCACATCGAAATCGCACTTGAGGGCGGAGGGAAACATACCCCTAAGCTCCCTGAAGGCTAGGTAGGTGGGCACGTAGGGCACCTGGGGCACGAACCTCTCGTAGGCCACCTCTAGGATCTCCAGTGCGGAATTGACTGCAACGCAAGCCGCGACTGCCTCGCCATCGCCGTAACTGACGTCAACGCCAGCAGCTATCTCAACCCCCTCCAATGGGTGCAGGACCAGGTCGGAGGAGAGGATCCCCTGAGCCTCGGCCATCAGCCGGAAAATGGGCCACGCCCTCACATCCCGGAAGAACCTCCCCTCCCTGAGGCGTTCCAGGCCTCCCTCCTCTCTGATCCTCTCCAGAGCTCCGGGAAGTGGCTTACCCTCCGAGGACACCGCCCTCCACCACGGTACGTGGGGAGCCAGGCTTGAGAGCTTCAGACACTCGTTCCTCACGGCGAGGGCTGCTCTGACATCCCCCAAGGCTGCCGCTATATCCCGGAATGACGACACCAAGCCGGGAGGGATGCTCATGAGCGCCTGGATCAGTATCTCCTGAAAGCGCGTTAATCGGATCCCTCACCACCGTTTTAAATAACGGACCCAAAGTTAAAGGGATGACCACAGACCCGCTCGGCTCCGTGAAATCCGCGCTGGCAGGGAAGGTGAATGAGGCCCTCTCTGAAATGGGGATAGGGGAATCCTTCTCACCCCTTCAGGTGGCCAAGTCCCCCAAGGACGCGGACGTTTACGGCCTTCCGGTTGGATTCAAGTTAGCGAGATACCTGAGGAGGAGGCCCGATGAGGCGGCCCTCTCGGTAGCTGAGAAGATAGACGCAGCCAGCATACCGTACGCCGAAGAGCTGGTGGTCGAGGCGGGCTACCTGAACGTGAGAATATCTAGGAGAGCCTTCTTCGCCGATGTCCTCTCCCTCGCGGCCAGGGAGGAGCTGGGTAAGGGGGAGAGGAAGGGAGAGAGGCTGATGGTCGAGCACACAAGCGTCAATCCGGTGCACCCCCTTCACGTCGGCAGCGGTAGGAACGCGATAATAGGGGACTCCTTCGCCAGGATACTCGATTACTTGGGCTGGGATGTGAGGAGGCATTACTTGGTGAACGACTGCAACCTACAGGTAGCGATACTCGCCGCTGGCAGGTCCAAGATAAGGCATCTCACACCGAAAGGGAAGCCAGACCACTGGTTCGGTCTGATCTACGCGATGGCCAACGCCATCCTAGAAATAGACAGGATAAGGCGGGGTGAGTCTGAGGAAGGGGATCTGAGGGAGTGGGAGGAGACCATAGAGAGGGTGAGGGCCCAAGATCCCGAGATAGCCGAAGGGTTAACCGAACTGGAGGATAGCTACGTCATGGACCTGCTGAAGAGGTACCAGTCCGGCGATCCCGACGCCAAGGACGTCTTCAGGGAGGTAGCGGAGTCGGTCCTCAACGGATTCCTCCAGACCCTGGGGAGGATGGGGATCACGTACGACCAGTTCGACTGGGAGAGCGAACTGATATGGGAGAGCTGGGTCAGGAAGTCGCTTGAAAAACTGGAGGCATCGGGCTACTTGGGCAGGGATGGGGAAGCGATATACGTGGATCTCGGGAGGGCCCTCAGGGAGAGAGAAGATATCAGGAGGATATTCGGGCTCACGGAGGACGATGTGAGGAGGCTGGAGGACGAGGGCCGGCTCGAGGAGGTGGTTCCCTCCAGATTCTACCTCACCAGATCGGACGGGACGTGGCTGTACACGGGAACCGACGTGGCCTACTCCCTCTTCAAGGTGGAGGCCATGGATGTGAGGAGGTGCTACAACGTCATCGCCACTGAGCAGACCTTGGAGCAGAAGGAGGTGAGGGCGAGCCTCGCCCTGATGGGCTACGACCCCGACTTTCTGGTACACTTCGCCTACGAGATGGTCAACCTGGTAGGGGTGAGGATGTCGGGGAGGAGGGCCCTCTACATAACGCTGGACGATCTACTGGATGAGGCTAAGGCCAAGGTGCTGAAGATCTTGGAGGAGAGGGGGATGGACAGTGATCCGGAGATAGAGGAGATAGCTGAGAAGGTGGCCGTCGGGGCCCTGAAGTACGCCCTGATCAACGTCTCGCCGACCAAGGTGGTCCAGTTCAGGTGGGAGAGGGTCCTCGATTTCGAGACGAACAGCGGACCCTTCGTTCAGTACTCGTATACTAGGGCCCATAACATCATCAAAAAGGCGGGAAGAACGCCTGAATCCTTCGATCCCTCCAAGCTATCTTCGGATCTTGAGGTCTCCCTAGTTTACATGCTGGCGGAGTTCCCGGAGAAGGTGAGAAGCTCCTACCAGCTCCTGAGACCGGATCTGATCTCCCAGTACGCAAACGAACTAGCTTCCCTATTCAACAAATTCTATGAGACCCACCCGGTCATCAACGCGCCTGATGGAGTGAGAGAAGCTAGATTGTGGCTCGTCATGGGGGTTAGGGGGGTGCTGGGCAAGGCCCTAGACCTCATAGGGGTGCCCAGACTCGAGAGGATGTGACCCCCCTACCTAGCTCTTTTGGCGTACTCGCAAATGTCCCTCAGCGGGCATTCCCCGCACTTGGGGTTCCTCGGCCGGCAGTAAACCCTTCCAAGCTTTATCAGGAGGAGATGGGCCTTCAGGTAATCGTCAGGGTCGAACAGCTCCATCAAGGACCTCCTTATTTCCTCGTAATCGCCTCTCCTCGAGAGGCCCAACCTGAGGGCGACCCTGGTGATGTGCCTGTCGACGGCTATGGTGGGTCTCCTCCCCGTGACGCTCAGCAGCACGTCCGCGGTCTTGGGTCCGACCCCCGGCAGGCTGATGAGCTCCCTCCTGGCCTCCTCAAGGTCCTTCTCAAGTATCCGCTCTAGCCTGTCACCTCTCAGGAGCGCTGCCACCCTCTTTATGACCCTCGCCTTCTGTCTGTACAGCCCAGCGGGTCTCAGGGCATCCTCCAGCTCCCTCAGGCTGATCCTATCTATTCCCTCCGGATCGATCCTGCCTAGGATCTCCTTCAACCTCCTCATCGCCTTGGCCGTGTTCTTGTCGTTGGTGTTCTGGGAGACTATCGTGGTCACCAGCACCTCGAACGGGTTTCTGGACTTGCTGGCCATCAGGGAGACGAACTCCTCCTCCTTGAAGTCCAGCGCCTCCTCGAGCCTCCTGAGTATGGTCTTGCCGTCGACGCCCTCGATCAACCCAACTCCTCCTTCAGCTTGGAGGCGAACCTCTCCTCGTTTACTATGAAACGGTGATGCTCTCCCTCACCGATGAGCTTCCCGTTCCAGTAGGCCTCGACCCGGAAGACAAGCTTCCTCCCATCCATGTCCACCAGAGTAGACCTTACTTTCACCTCGCTACCGACCGGGGCTGGTGCCCTGTGGTGAACGCACACGTAAGTGCCCACGGTGGTGTAGCCCTCCTCCAAGTGGGGCTCCACGGTCCTGTGGCACGAGATCTCCATCAGGGCTATCATGCTCGGTGTCGAGAGGACCCCGACTCCCAAGTGGCCTGCTGCCATACTCTCCTCGACGAGGTAAGCGAACTCGCCTGTGAGACCAGGCCTGACGCCCGACATGATCACCTCCTCCCGAAAACAAGAGGTACCACCATTATGAT
>WAOH01000107.1 GCA_015521385.1 Thermoproteota archaeon | reverse complement strand
GCGTTCAAGGGCTGGTACGTTGAGAACGTCGGCCCGATATTCCCGATCCTCTTCGTGTCGATAGCCTGCGGCGCTATATCGGGATGGCACAGCCTCGTCAGCACCTCCACGACTGGAAAGCAGCTCGATGTCGAGACTGACGCGAGGCCGGTCGGAGCTGGGGCGATGCTGACCGAGGGCCTGCTCGCCACCTCTGCCTTGGCTGCCTACATGGTGGTCTCGCCGGACCTCATAGCCAAGGGCAAGATATCGGCCTTCGTGAATGGGGCGACCCTGCTGACCGCTCCGTTCCTCGGAGGAGATGCTTCCAAAGCATATCTGCTGACGTTCTTCTCGATATTCCTGGTCATCTACGCCATAACCGTGCAGGCGCTCGTCACCAGATACTGGCGTGTGTTCAGCGCCGAGCTCTTCAGGGGCTCCTGGGAGTGGCTCGGGAACAAGTACATCGCCACCGTGATTGGTCTGATTCTGCCGATAATATTCGCGCTGACCGGCAGCTGGATAAACCTGTGGATATACTTCGGAGGGAGCAACCAGCTGCTCGCTGCCATGGCCCTCACACTGGTGGCCTTCTACGTGGCCAAGATGAACAAGCCCTCGTGGTACTCCGCCGTGCCAGCCGCGTTCATGACCATCGTCACCCTCTCAGCCCTCCTCTGGGAGGTATACACCTTCGGACTGAGCACCTTCGGGATAAAGAAGCCCCTGGCCAAGCCACCGCTCACCCAGTATCCGGGAGCGGCGTGGGCCCTCAACGCGCTCTTCTTCGTCATAGGAATAGTGCTCTTCGTGCTGGGCTTGTACATGAGCTACGCACTCTGGAGCGCCTACTTCAAGGTCAGAAAAGGTGAGGTAGAGGCCAAGGCCGTCTCTCCCTAAACCTTTTATTTCCCTTTTTCATGCTCGATTGGGAGGTGATCCCTATTCCGTTATTCGGTAGGAAGAAGAAGGAAAAGAAGGAAGAGAGGAAGGAGGGAGTTTCCGAGGCCCTTAAGGGCGTGCTCTATGGCTTCGCTGTCCACGGGGCGGCCACCGCAGCCCTGAAGACTAGGATGCACATGGAGCACCTCTTCATGCTGATGACCTTGGGCGACATGCTGGGCTTCCCGATAATCCCGCCCTACTACTCCCTGAGGATCCTGCCGTACGTCGTCCCTAACATAAAGTCGTGGAAGGAGAGGCTCTTCAGGGAGAGGGACTTCACCGACCTGCTGAGCGGTTGATGGGAGAGTGGTTGGATGGTCGGACTGGCCGAGTTCTTCGAGAGGAAGCCGGACATCGAGGTGGTGGTCTTCGCCGGAAAGGGCGGGCTGGGAAAGACGACCAGCAGCGCGGCCCTGAGCTATCACATGGCCGTGAAGGAGGAGAAGAAGGTACTCTGCTTCAGCACTGACCCCCAGGCATCGTTGAGCGACATATTCGAGAGGGACCTCTTCGGCAAGGGAGTGGTGGAGGTCGCGCCCAACCTGTACGTGGTGGAGATAGATGCGGACAAGAAGATAGCCGAGTACCAGCAGGAGATCAAGCAGAAGATACTGGACATGTACGGGTTGGAGGAGCTCCCCAAGGAGATAGAGGAGTACATAGACAGCACGTCAGCCGAGCCGGCAATGTACGAGTCGGCCACCTACGATGCTATGGCCGATCTGGTGGCCTCGGGCGAGTACGACCTCTACGTCTTCGACATGCCCCCCTTCGGCCACGGGGTCAGGATGGTGGCCATGGCCGAGATCCTCAGTGCCTGGGTCGACAAGATAACCGAGGCCAGAAAGGAGGCCGCTGAGTACGAGGCAGTGGCGGCGACCCTGAAGGGAGGGATGGAGACCGAGGACATGGTCCTCAGGGAGCTGGAGGAGATAAGGAAGAAGATGACCACTTTCACCGAGCTGATGACTAACTCGGACAAGACGGCCTTCTTCATGGTGATGGTGCCCGAGAAGATGGCCATCCTAGATACGGAGCGCGCTCTGGAGATGTTCAGGGAGCTGAATATAGAGATGTCCGGCGTGGTGGTCAACCAGATATATCCTAGGGACCTGCTGAAGAAGCCTGACCTGCCTGAACTCCTTAGGAAGAAGATAGAGATGCAGGAGAAGCACCTACTGGAGATAAGGGAGAAGTTCGGGGACCTGATCGCGGCCCTCATCCCCATGTACGACAGGGAGCCAAAGGGCTTGGAGATGATTGCGAAGGTCGCAGAGGACCTGATGCATTCCAGGAGGGATCTGCTATGGTGGTGAGCGTGGAAGGAAAGGTCTTAATGCCCGAGTTCCTCTCAAAGAAGCCCAAGCTCAAGTTCCTCTTCACTGGAGGTAAGGGTGGCGTTGGCAAGACCATATCGGCTGCCGGTCTCGCTTACAGGTTCGCTAAGGAGGGCAAGAGCACCCTTCTCGTTTCCCTGAACCCGGTGCACTCCCTGTCGAGCTTGTTCGGTCAGGATCTGAGGGGAGGAGTCATAAAGCCCGTGGAGGGCGCTTCGAACCTTTACGCCCTCGAGGTGGAGATAGACGATGTGGTGGAGAAGTACAAGCAGAACATAGCGAAGAGGCTCTCGGAGTTCCTCAAGTGGGCTGACATACCCATGGACCCCAAGCCCTTCATCGACATAGCCACCACGAACCCCGCATTCCAAGAGTCAGCCATGTTCGACAAGATGATGGACGTGGTGCTCCAGCAGGGTGAGGAGTACGATGTGGTCGTCTTCGACACAGCCGCCGTGGCCAACGCGGCCAGGCTGATAGGCTTGAGCAAGATATACGGGTTGTGGCTGGAAAGGATGATCGAGAGCAGGAAGGAGGCCCTCTCGCTCAGGGTCAAGCTGTCCTTCCGCAAGGAGAAGGTCATGGAGGAGATAAAGAAGGACCCGCTGATGGCTGACCTACTGTCGATGCAGGACAGGTTCAACAGGGTCAAGGACATCCTGCTAAACGACGAGCTCACCGCGTTCTTCTTCGTCACCCTGCCGCTCTCCCTGCCCATAGCGGTGGTGAAGAGGTTCATCAAGATGGTGAGGGGTTTCGACATACCCGTGGGCGGCGTCATAGTGAATCAGGTCATCCCCAAGGCGGTCGCGGAGGCCACGACGAACGAGTACATCAGGAACAAGTTCAGGGAGCAGCTGGGATACATGGCCGAGATAGAGAGGGATCTCGGTCCCTTGGTCAGGTCGTACATCCCCGTCTACCCCAGCGAGGTGGTGGGGGTGGACATGGTGGCTAGAGTCTCCCAGGACATGTTCTCATGGATACCCGACTTCCTAGACGAGTTGGAGATCTGATCCGCCACCCCTCCCACACTTTCTGGTCCGAGTTTAGTTTATGAGATCCACGCTCTCGTTACCCCTATGAGGGTGGCGCCGGTCCGGAACCCCGCCCTGATCGTTGTGGACGTGCAGAGGGACTTCATGCCTGGGGGCGCCCTGCCTGTCCCCAGAGGGGACGAGGTCGTGGCTCCTCTGAACGTCCTCATCTCCCACTTCGCTCGGGAGGGCTTCAACATTATCTACACGAGGGACTGGCACCCTCCGGATCACGTATCCTTCAAGCAGAGGGGAGGCCCGTGGCCCCCTCACTGCGTCCAAGGGAGCGAGGGTGCCGAGTTCCATCCCGATCTGGAGGTCCCCGAGGGGGCGATCATAGTTTCGAAGGCGACTGACAGGGATAGAGACGCTTATTCGGGCTTCGAGGGAACGAATTTGAACGAGATACTCAGGGAGAGGGGGGTTAGGAGGCTGTTCGTTGGGGGAGTAGCCACGGAGTACTGCGTGAGGGCCACGGTCTTGGACGCGTTGAAGCTGGGGTACGAGGTCTTCGTCGTCGAGGACGCGATTAGGGGCATCGATCCGGAGGGGGAGGAGAGGGCCAAGACGGAGATGGTGAAGGAGGGGGCTGTCCTCGTCAGGCTGGATGAGATCCTCTTGGGGTGAGGCGCTTGCTCTACGACGTGAGGATCGAGGTGGAGGAGGTCAGGGGCAGCTGCGCAGCGGGATACAGGAAAGGGGATTTCTTCACACTGAGGGGCTTCTACATAGAGGCGAAGGAGGGTACAAGAATCTGTTTGCACGCGCTGGTGGCAATGGCTAGTCTCCTGTCTCCCTTCTCCCACGGGGTGCCCGCGGATCAGCTGGGTATAGGTGAGGGGGATGCGGGACGGGTGCAGTGTCCCGATCCCGGGCCCCCGATCACCTGCGGCGGGACGGTCGTCTTCAAGATGGTCAGATCGAGTCGGGATTAGCGACCCATCTCCCAGTACCTGTCGAATAGCTCTCTCATCTGCTCCGCCATCCTGCTGTCCCTTATCCTGACGGCGGTCCTCAGGGTGTTCGAGTCCGGATCCGAGATGTAGAGGTAGGTTATGTCACTGTCGATGACCACGAAAGGCATCCTTACCGCCCTCGTCTCCCTTATCATAACTGAGCCTCCTGAGGGGGGATGCAGCATGTTCCTCTCCAGAGTCTCCCTGAACCTGCTGCTGAACACGTCCATGGATGGTACCAGAAACCTGAACCTCACACCCCTCTCCATGCAGCCGACTAGGTCCTTGGCGTACCTGCTCCAATCTATTCTGGCCGGTTTCTGGGAGAGGGCCACAAGCACCTCCTCCCTAGCGTTCACGGCGTCCTTGACCGAGTTCGAGAGTATGGCCTCGTGGCTCTCTATTATCATCATCTGAGCCTCTCTGACGGCACCCCGGCCGCTGATCTTCCTTATCTCCTCCAGAAGCTGCTCGGCTTCCATTATCCTCCTCTCAATTTCCCTCTTCAGTTGCTCCATCCTGTTGTTCATTCCCTCCTCGACCGGTAGAGGCGCGTACTTGGCCGGTCTGCTGCTGACCATGACTATCATCCCCTTCGCAACCAGATTCCTCACGGTCTCGTAGCACTTGGCCCTAGGAACCCCGCTTAGCTCGCTCAGCTCCCCAACAGTCATGCCTCCATGCATGACAAGGGCTAGGTAGGCCTTAGCCTCGTACTCCGTCAGCTGGAGTACATTTTTGAGTCTCGAAATGAGGGAATCCTCTTCTATCTTCGCACCTTGCATTCGGGAAAGCCAAATATTATTTGAAGATTTCCGTGCTAAGACGCTGTTAGGTTTATTATGCCTTGTCGGGACCGATGACCTATGAGGTCGCTGAGCCCCTTGGTCCTGACCTCCACGAGGCGAGACAAGAGAAAGAGGTTGGGCAGGGGATTCAGCCTGGGAGAGCTTAAGGAGGCGGGGATATCCCTGACAGAAGCTAAGAGAATGGGTATTCCCGTCGATAGGAGGAGGAAAACAGTCCACGCGTGGAACATCGAAGCCCTGAAGAAGCTCATTCCCAAGTAGCCTCGAGTGCCCGCTGGGCGCCCTCCATCCGGACGCTGTCCTTATCTCCCGCCCTCGATCCCCTCTGCGAGGGTGATTCGATGAGTTTAGGAATCCCCGCGTCTAACAAGCTGGCTGCCGCCCTGCTGATAGGGATCTTGGCTGTCGTGATACCGGTGGCCGCCACCAGCCAAGATGTGGTGCAGGCCCTCATCGGGGTCTACAACCAAGCCAAGGAAGACCTGCTTGGCACCGCGTCAGCCGTCAACTCCACCAATCCTGAGTGTTCTAACGCCCTCCAGATGATTAATGAGACTCTGTCCAGGGCTGATTCGCTCATAGAGAGCGCGCAGACCTCGATGAACGTTGGAAACTATCGTCAAGCCGAGAGCTTGGTATTGAGGGCGATCAACATGATAGGGAACGCCTACCAGGCCCTCTACAGGTGCGGGGTAGCTGAGAACGGTATGAACGCCATCAACTCAACGGTCATCGGACAGCTCAACAGGACCCAGATGATGCTATCCAAGGTGATGAGCACCGTGATGAGGGCCAACTCCACCGTCAACGTCACCCCGGTGATGGAGCACCTGAGGGAAGCGGAGAGGCTCATGAAGCGCGTGACGCTCCTGCTCTCCCAGAACAAGACGGATGGGGCTATGGATCTCATGGTGAAGGTCGAGGCAAAGATAAGGGAGTCCTACAAGGCCATGGAGAGGATCACGGAGAGGGAGAGGGAGTCCATGAGGGTTCGCGTCCCCGACAACGCTACCATAGTGAACATGAGCGGCGCCCCGAAGGAGGTCGTGGAGAAGGCCAGGAAGATAGTGAGGGGATTTGATAACCACAGCGCATCGCCGAACGTGACTGGTCAGCATGGTCACGAACAGGACCGTGGAGATTCCCACAACTTGACCTCTGAGGATCACGTAGGTCCCGGCGAGGGTAGGGGACACGAGAGAGGTGAGGGCAGGGGCGGTCGAGGGATGGTAGATCGCGCTCCCAGTGGCTGATCTCACCCCACTCATCCCTTTCTTCCTGAGGAGGGTGAAGGTAGGAGTGAAGAAGAGGAGATATCTCCCGATAATCCTCCTGATGCTGCTCGCTCCGGTGCCTGTCTTGACCCGAGCCCGGTCAGGTGGTTCAGCGACGGCCGAGGTGATGCTGTTTCCCGATGGGTGGGTTGATGTTACCATAGCGGTCGAGCTCAATGAGACCAGTTCGGGACTCATCATCAGGATCGATGGTGAGCCCCACGACCTCATGGTCGTCAACGGAAGGGGCATACCCCTCAACCACTCCCTGGATGGGTCGTTCCTCATAGTCGAGACGCTGGGCAGCAGGGAAATACTGATATCGTACCAGACACCCTCGCTGACCTCCAAATCGGGGGTGATTTGGAACCTCACCGTCGATTTGGACGTTGACAGGCTGACAGTGATCGTCCCACCCCAGCTGGTGATCGTGGGCCTGTCGAGACTACCCGACGAGATCTCGCAGTCTGAAAGGGGGCTTGAATTCAGGTTCTCGGGTGGATCGGCCTCTCTCTCCTACAAGGTGGCTCACAGATCCGTGAACCAGCCTGTCACGACGCGGATCCCGCCCAATACGGGAACCGTGGGTGAGGCCTCTACTCCTCAGTCCACCCAAGAACCCCTTGGGGGAAGCAGCCCCAGTCAGACGAACCCCTCCGAAGGTTTGGATCGGATGCAGCTCCCTCTTCTCGCCATCGGAGGCATAACCCTCGCTCTGATAGTCTCCATGTTTATCTTGCGTGGTAAGAGGGAATCCGGGGATGTGAGGGAGGGATCCCTCGATTACGAGATACTCAGGGAGCTGGAGAGGAGGAGAGGGGAGGCCAGGCAGGCTGACATCATAAGGGCCGTCCAGGCCCCCAGAACCACCGTCTGGAGGAAGATAAGGAGATTGGAGGAGAGGGGGATCGTGGAGGTGAGGAGAGAAGGGGAGGTCACCATGGTCAGGTTGAAGGTGGATCCGTCCTCAGTTACCTCACAGGCCTGACGGTAACCATCCTCTTGGTCGCGGTGGAGACCAAGTGCCTCACCCTCCTCACCCTCTTCGACCCTCCCCTCACCAGTGCGAGTATCTTTCCACCCCTCGGGATTATCCTAGCCTCTATTTCTAGTTCCGTCAGGGCCTGCTCTATCTCCTGAGGGTCGTAATCGGGTAGGGGACCGTTGCACGGGCCCATGTTGCACATGTGGCATCCGAGGTTGTGGGCATCCACGTTGGCGGAGCAGGCTGAGGGAAACACCTTGAGGCCCAAGCTCGATGCCCTCAGCGAGAGCATCCTCTTCAGATCTCCTGTGGCAAGAGGCACCTGATCTGTTGGGCTCTTGGGCTCCCTGATCATCCTGTCTTCTAGATCTCTCAAGCCCACTGATTCGAGCTCCCTCAGAATGCGGCGGGTCACCCTCAGGGCACCCAGCACAACGCCCCTCGCCCCCAAGCTTGCGGCCCTCTCCAGTATCAGGGGGCCGTCCTCCTCACTGACTCCGGGGATCAGCGGGCGGAGGAAGAGAGATGCATGTATCCCGCGCCGTAGCAGGTTACTGAGGGTCTTGAACCTCAGCTCCGGTGAGGGGGCCTTGGGCTCGATCCTGTCGGCCCACCTCAGCGCCGGGATCGTGACCAGAGCGCTGACCGAGGGATCGAGGGACGAGATCCTCTCGGCATCCTCCTCGCTGAGGTAGGCCTTCGTCGAGAACTGGGTGGGGTTCCCCAAGTAGCGGGATACCGCTCCCAGATACTCCAAGGTCCTCTCCTTCACCGTCGGCAGGAAGGGCTCCGTGACGGAACCGAACGCTAGGAAGGTGCCCTCCCTTCCGATGAGCGTGTAGGGGTTTGAAGCAATCGCGTAGGCGAGCTGGAGGCCGGACAAGCGCGACGGCTCCGGTGTTCGGGGTACTCCCATGTCCTCGATGTAGCAGTAGATGCACGCGAAGGTGCATCCTCTCCCGGGGTGCACGGTGAGCCCGCACGGCCTAGGCTCCCTATGGGCGTGTCCGTCGTTTAGAGCCTCCCTCCTCTCCTTCCTATCGAGTTTGGAGGCCAGCTCCTCCCTGACAGACATCTTCACCCTCAATAACTCGGACAGCCTCACCTTAGGCAGCTCCACCATCCCCCCAACGACTGGCGACTACACGCCCAACAGGCCGCCTCCCCATTAGGGCCTTGAACGCGCCTTGCGATTACGAGGATCCGCGGGTACAGCCTCGGCTATAATTTAAGCATCGGAGCAGTCTATTGTGGCGGAGTGTTGCCGGAAGGATCACTTCGATTAATTCCACTCAGCGGAGCGGTCTGACAGGTATTTCACGGTCCTTACGTAAACCTCGACGGCGAATTCCAGATCCTCGACATCGACAAACTCCATATCGGTGTGAGCTAGCTTTCCATCGCCCGGACCGTAGGCCGCTATGCTCGCGACCCTGCCGTGGAGCAGGTTCATGTCGCTGGATCCGTACTTCTTCAGGAGCCTGGGCTTCCTCCCTAGGGAGAGGATCGACCTGGTCAGCGCCCTGGGCACGGGTTCGCCGGGCCTAACAGCCACCGGGGGGACTGTCCACCCCACGACGATCTCGCATCCCTCGGGGAGCCTCGACCTCATCTCCTCGATCAGAGACAGCGGATCCGCTCCGGGAGGAACCCTCAGGTCCACCATCGCCTTCGCCTCCTTGGGGAGGACGTTAGGCGCCTCTCCGCCCCTTATCATGGTGACTGCAGCGCTGGGAACATCGTACCCGCTGCCGGGAGCCACCTCCCTCACCCTGAGTATGGACTCGATGAGCAGGTCGATGGCGGACGAACCGGGTGAGGAGGAGTGACCCCCTCCACCAGCGCACCTCAGGGTCAGGTGAGCTCCACCCCTGTAGGCGACTATGACGCCATTGGTGTTCGACGGTTCACCTATCACCACGAAGGGTGGGAGTTCCCTTCCGAGCAGGTGCCTTGCCCCCCTGCTGTCCCCCTCCTCTCCGACTAGGGCCGCGACGGTTACCGGCGATCTGGAGAGGGATGCGGCCACTATCATCGCCGACAGGGGACCCTTCGCATCCACCGCTCCCCTTCCGAAGATCCTCCCGTCCTTCACCTTCACCTCCAGATTGCCGGGTACCGTGTCGTAGTGCCCGACGAGCCACACCTTGCTCCCGGATCCGTTGCTCGCCAGCACGTTGCCAACCTCGTCCACCTCGACCCTCAATCCCAGATCCTCGCACACCTCCACCAGCGCGCTTCGCGCATTTTCCTCCTGACCCGTCGGGCTGTAGGCCTCCAAGAGCTTGAGCAGGACTTCATCCACCCCTGAGGACACCCTCGATCTCCTCCGCGATCCTCCCGACATCCTCCTCGGTTATCAGGTAGGGAGGGAGCAACCTCAGGACGGTCCTGCCAGCCCTGAGGGCCAGTATTCCCCTCTGCTGGAGCGCCCTGAGGACGGGGCCCACGTCGGTCCTGAGCTCGACCCCTATCATGAGCCCCTCCCCCCTGACCTCCCTCACGAGGCGCGACTCCATGTCTTTCAACCTCTTGGCCAGCTCCTCCCCCCTCCTAGATGCTTTGGAGGGTACATCCTCCTCTATGAGGGTGGATACACCGCCGTAAACTGCCGCACAGGCCAGGGGATTGCCTCCGTGAGTGGAACCGTGCTCTCCACCCTTCAGGGGGGAGACCACCCACTCCTTGGCTGCCACCATGCTGACGGGGAACCCGCCACCCATGCTCTTGCCGGCGGTCATGATATCGGGCTCCACCCCCCTCCTGAGATGGGACCAGACCTCACCGGTCCTGCCGAACCCGCTCTGGACCTCATCGAATATCAGGGCGCAACTGTGCTCATCGCAGGCCCTCCTGACCTCCCTGAGGAACTCGGGAGCTGAGGGTCTCACGCCGCTCTCCCCCTGAACGGGCTCCACTATCACGGCAGCCACCTCCCCGTCTATGAGGTCAGCTGAGGAGGGGTCGTTGAACCTCCCGAACCTGACATCGATGAGGGGGTAGCCGCGCCTGTACTTCGGGTTCCAAGTGACGGAGAGGGAGCCCAGCGTCCTTCCGTGGAAGCTCCCCATGAAGGCCACCACCCCCTTCCTGCCCGTGGCCTTGAAGGCGAGCTTCAATGCCAGCTCAACGGCCTCGGTCCCGCTGTTCTGGAAGTACACGTGGTCTAACCCCTTGGGGAGAATTTGCCTTAAGGAGGAGAGGCATTTCTCCATTGACTCGCTCACGAAGCTCGGGGTGACGACCATGATAGAGTCCATCTGCTCCCTGATGGCCTCCACCACCCTAGGAGGCCTGTGCCCGAGGAAGGCAGCTCCGTGCCCGGTGTGAGCGTCCAGGTAACGCTTGCCCTCCGAGTCCCACACGTACTGGCCCTCTCCCCTCACGAGCTTGAGGCCCCTGGACCCGTAGAAGGAGATCAGCGAGACCACTTAACTCACCGCGTAACTCACCAGTTCCCTAGCGATGTCGATCCCTGTGACGCGGGCGGCGTTCTTGAACTCGGTGACTCCGTTCACCTCGATAACCACCAACCCCCTGTCCTCGTCCTCAGCTATGTCCACTCCGAGGAACCCGCCACCCAGGGCCCGAGCGGTCCTGATGACGAGATCGGCGAGCTCCTCCCTGTACTCGGCCGGAACGGCCCTCGCACCCCTGGCCGTGTTGGTGACCCAGTGATCGGATACTCTGTAAATTGCCGTGATGAAGGCTTCCTCGGTCCCGTAGGCCCTTATGTCCCTCCCGGGCTTCCTTATGAACTCCTGGATGTAGTGGATCCTGTAGTAGGGAGATGGAATCGCCTCCCGATGCTCCAGTATGGTCCTCAGCTCCTCCTCGTCCTGAGCCAGGGACACGAGCCTGCCCCAGCTCCCGTTAACCGGCTTGACAACTACGGGGTACCCCATGGATCTGGCCGCGTCCAGCGCGCCCTCCAGTGAGAAGGCCACCGCCGTCTTGGGCGTGGGGATCCCGGCCTCCGAGAGCCTAGCCGTGGTGGTCAGCTTGTTGCCGCAGGTGGCGAGGACCTCCGGCGAGTTGACCACCCTGACCCCCAAGCTGGCCAAGGTCACTGCCGATGCGTGGGCCTTGGCGGCGCTTATTGCCCTTATCAGGGCCACATCAGCCTCGAACTCCTCACCGTGGTCGATGGGAAGGAAGCTCGAGTTGAGGTGCAGGGGGATCGGCTCGTGTCCAAGCTCCTCGATGGCCCTCAGCAGCTGCCTTTCCTCCTCTCTCAATCTCTCGTAGACCAGGGCTACCCTCATTCTCCCCAGTCCTCTCCTATCTCCTCGGCCTCCTTCAGAAGAAACATCCCGTCCTGCTCATACACCTCCAGGGTAGCCCCGCACGAGGGGCACTCCAAGAGCTCGCCCGCCATGACGTCCTCGGGAAGCTCGACGGGGGAACCGCAGATGGGGCACTCGGCTTCCATATTCTCGCACCGCGTGATACGAACATCTCATAATATAAACGTTATCCTCGAACTAATTGGGACGAATATCGGAAAATAGTGGAAAAGTTCTAGCTGGGAACGACGTGCGTGCCAGCGCCGTTTAAGGCTTGGGTAACGGGTTCGTCCACCAGGCCGCTGGAGATGGCGACCCGAACCCCAGACCGCGCCACCTCCGCGGCCATCATGAGCTTCCGGTTCATGCCCGCCCCCAACTTCCGGGCCAGCTCCTCGGCCTCCTCCGGGGTAAGCCTCCTCACCACCTCTCCCTCCCACATCACTCCCTCGACATCCGACAGCAGGACGAGGTACTCAGGACTCAAGGCGATGGAGAGTCTAGAGGCCGCCTGATCCCCGTCCACGTTCAGCATCTCCCCCTCAATTCCCTTGGCGAGGGGGGCCACGACCGCGCTGTACCCCGAGTGGAGCAGGAGCTGGAGGAGGTCGGTCCTAACTTCCTCTATCCTTCCGGTATAGCCCCCGGGGATGGCCCTCCTCCTCCCTCTCTCCAAGACGACTATCCTCTTCTTCCTCCTGGCTATCAAGGTAGGGCCGTCAACGCCCGAGATGCCGACAGCCCTGACGCCCAAATCCAGGAGTTCGGACACGAGCTCCTTGTTGACCTTTCCGGCCAGCACCATTATGAAGACCTCCAGCTCCCTCTCATCCGTGTACCTGCTCCTTATGCCTGATGGCGATACCACAATCCTCGGCTCCACCCCCATCCTCTTGGAGTACTCGGTGACCAAGTCGCCGCCACCGTGAACCAGCACGAACGGCTGGTGTCCAATCAGGTCCCTAGCTATCGACTGGAAGTTGCTGAGGGTCCTCCCTCCGATCTTCACGACTATCATGTCATCACCTACGCCGGGCTCAGCGGCGGGTACAACAGCCCGGTGGTTTCCTCCAGGCCGGCCATCAGGTTGAGGGACTGGATGGCCTGCCCAGCTGCTCCCTTCATCAGGTTGTCTATGGCTGCGAAGCCCGTCGCTCTGGGGAGGGAGGGATCCGATGCGAACCCCACGTCGGCGAAGTTGCTGCCCAGAACGTGCTTCACATTCGGGTATGTTCCCCTCTGCGTGATCCTGACGAATGGCTCCTTTGAGTAGAACTTGGCGAATGCCCTCCACAGCTCGCTCTCGTCCACCTCCAGTTCGGCGTGAACGCTGGCGAACGCCCCTCTGACGGAGCCGACCGAGTGGGGGACCATGCTCACCCTGACCTCCTCCCCGGCCAGGAGCGAGAGTTCCTGGGACGCCTCCATCTGGTGCCTGTGCCCTGATGGTGAGTAAGGCCTTATAGCACCGCTCCTCTCGGGATGGTGGGTCCCCCTAGAGGGCTTGGAGCCGGCCTCGCTGCTACCCACCTTGACGTCAGCCAGCAACCTCCTCGCCCCCAGCTTTACCAAGGGGGCGGACGCCAGTATCGTGGCGGTCGCGTTGCACCCCGGCGAGGCCACGAGCCTCGC
>WAOH01000106.1 GCA_015521385.1 Thermoproteota archaeon | reverse complement strand
GGGAGATCTGGGACCTGCTATCGTCCGAAGGCCCTCTCGATCCATCGGAGATATCGGAGAAGGTTGGACTGAGTGAGATGACCGTGAGACACCATCTCCTCATGCTCGAACGCGCGGGGTTGGTGGTATCGCGCAAAGTCCACGGCGGGGGGGCTGGCAGGCCCAAGACGGTCTACGACGTCAATAGATCGATCCACTACGATCTCAGCTTCCCTAAGAGGCAGTACTTCGTCATGTCCAAACACCTCTTGGAGGTGATAATCGACGAGTACGGGAAGGATGAGGCCCGCCGCCTCATGTCCATCGTAGGCAGGAGAACCGCCGAGGGCCTGCTAGGGTACTTCAGTACGAAATCAGGGGAGGCTGAGATTTCCCTGGACGAGTTCGCAGTACTGCTCGAGTCTCTTCTCAACGAATTCGGTTGCATCGCCTCAGTTGAGCTCATACCACCAGATTCCCTGAGGGTAAGGCTCCACAACTGTATCTACTACGAGCTCGCGAAGCTGTACCCCGACGTTGTCTGCGAGGGTCACATGAGCCTCTTCAACACCCTCTCTAAGATCTTGGGAGATTACGAGGCCGTCCAAGAGACGTGCATGGCCAAGGGAGACAGGGTTTGCTCAACCCTCCTGAGGAGGAGAGGGGTGGGAGGAGGATAGGGCAGAATCCTCCGCGGGAGGAAGTGCCGGGTCCCTTGATTCGACGCCACCGTGTTCCATTCCTTGCGTTGAGGCCTGCTGAACCAAAGCGATCAATGGATCGCGTGGTCAAAGCTTAAACGGGATGTCCAAGGCGCTCCCGTCAGACCGGGAGGCACCTCTCATGGGATCGATCGAGATACACGGCATCAGGCTACCGATAATAGAGGAGGAAGTGGACCTGGCGAAGTTACTCGTGGAGTCGGCAAGGGAGCAGGGGACCGGGTTCGAGGACGGCGACGTCCTCGCCGTGACTTGCAAGATAGTGTCGAAATCCTTGGGCTTGCTCGTCGATCTGAGGGAGGTGAGCCTCTCACCCAAGGCCTTGGAGATAGCTTCCAAGGCGGGAACGGACCCGAGGTTCACGGAAATTCTCCTCAGGGAGAGCGACCGATTACTCCTAGCCGTACCCGTCAAGAAGCTGAGTGAGGAGGGCCTGCTCGACCTCCTCTCCTTCTCGAGAAATCCGGAGATGGCCAGGAAGGCCATAGAGGAGACGCCAACCATCTTTCTGGTGATGAGGGACGGGATGCTGTGGACCGACGCCGGTCTGGACTCTTCCAACCATCCCCCCGGGATCATCTCCATACCTCCGAGGAATCTAGACCTGATTGCCAGGGATCTGAGGGATAGGATACGGAAGTTGACCGGGAAGGAGGTAGCCGTGGTGATCTGCGACACGGAAGCCTTCATCTCCGGCTCTCTGGATATAGCGAGGGGTTCTTACGGCATGGAACCCATAGATAAGGGATTCGGGGAGCCGGATCTATACGGGAAGCCCAAGTTCGGCGGCGTGGATGGACTGGCAAACGAGGTCTGCTCCGCGGCAGCTCTGATC
Organism: Thermoproteota archaeon; assembly: GCA_015521385.1. Taxonomy (GTDB): domain Archaea; phylum Korarchaeota; class Korarchaeia; order Korarchaeales; family Korarchaeaceae; genus Korarchaeum. The sequence goes on along the minus strand of WAOH01000106.1, from coordinate 2,284 downwards.
ATGAGGCAGACGGCACAGGGTGTGCCCGCGGCGATTTTGAGGGGGCTGGATTATGAGAGATGCGAGTGCGGATTGGCGGACAGGATCAGGAGGGATTCCAGACGATTCAAGGTGATCAGGCACATCGTGAGGCACACCAGAAGGGTTCTGGGCACGAGGCACATGCTCAAGTTGCTTTTAGGGCGATAGGACGGAGCCCCCTAAGCTCAACGGCTCAACGTGCCCCTACTCCCCGCGATGGTAAGCCCTCAGGAGTGTGACCATGGCAGCCACCAGATATCCCACCTGAAGTAGGAGCCTTCCCCACTCCATGCTCGTGGAGTATCCGATCAGGACAGCAAGAATCGATCCCAACACCCCATTGTGATGGTAGGGGCTGCTCTCCGGGATGGCCAGGTTGTAAGCCTCCTCGCCGAGGAGACCAGCGCTGTATCCAGCATCCTCGATCCACTCCAGCAGCTCGTGGGTACCGTACCCCACCAGCCCGGCGGCCACGAGGATCAGGAGGATGGAGCTGTAGTAGAAGAACCTCCTGAGATCGAGCCTCATGCCCCCCGAGTATATCAGGAAGGCGATCGATGACGCCGCAATGATCCCCGCACCCAGACCTAGGATCGTACCTGGGGGATCCCTCACGGCGAACGGTACCAAGAACAACACAGTCTCCAGACCCTCCCTGAAAACCAAGATGAAGGAGAAGCTGGTTAGAGCGAGGGGCGAGACCAGCATCTCGATTCTCCTCTCTATTTCATCCCTCAGGTACCTTCCCCTCCTCGCCATCCAGTGTATCATGCCCGTCAAGATTATCACAGCCGTGTAGGAAGCGACTGCCTCGAAGAGCGCCTTCTCGCCTATCCCTCCATACACGAGGACTACGATGATCCCCGTTACCACGCTGAGCAGGACGGAAAGGAGAGCACCTATCCACACGTACGACCCGCCTGACCTGCCCGTCCTCTTGAGATATGCGCTGAAAATGACGAGTATTACGGCCGCCTCGAGCGACTCCCTGAGCGACACCAAGAAAGCCGCGAGGTTCAACCCATCACCCCTAATAAAACCTCCCCGGATTATTATAACTATAGTAATTTAAGTGTCTGATAGCGGAGGCCTGTCTGGGAATGCGTCGCTTCAACGAGAGGGGCTGGGACCCTCGGGGGGCCATAACTTGAATGACCTCAAGGTCGGGTCGCTCCGCCTGATATGACCAGCACCGTATCCCTTGATGTGACTCTCAGGCCGACGCGAGCTCCTTCCTTCAAGAGTCCAGATTCAACGGTCAGTCCTCACCAGACGAGGGAAGCTAAGCAACGAAGCGAGAGATCATGACTCACGCGTTTGGCCTGTCATCATGGTCTCTATATCCACTCACGCAGCTCCTCGAAGAGGCCCCGTAGTTTCTCCTTCACCGTGTTCCTATCCCCCTTAACCTCTTCCTCCGTCCCAATCCTGGAGAAGGAGACGTAGTAACCGATGCTCGAATCGAAGAATCTCAGTTGATTCCCCAGCTTTGTCATCATGAGGTCCTTATACTTTGGGATGCTCTCCTTCTGCTTAGTTGTCCTGACCATGTTGAACACGAGCCCTATGTTGGAGTAGATCTCATCGCTACTCAACGCGGATGCCTTGGGAAGGGACCTCAATATGGTCTGGGTTCTATAAACGTCGATTATCGTGGGTCTGAGGGGAACGAGAAGCCTGTCAGCTGCGTAGATCAGCATCACAGTGTACTTTCTATCGAAGAAGGGTATGGTATCTATGATCACTAGGTCGTACTCATCCCTCAACCCTAGGTCCCTTATCACCTTATCGATGATCAGTTCCCTCTTCGGTCTATTTATCCAGAGGTTATCGATGACCTCAGTCAGCTTCAAATCGGGCATGAGGAGATCGAGTTCGAGGTCTTGAGGCGAGGGATACCCTCTGGAGATCAGATAGTCCTTATAGTCTACCTCCTTCTCTTCATCGAATATCTTCCTAATGATCTCGGTGATTGTCCTTCCTTTAGATTCGTAGTCTATCAGGTGGAATTGCTCCTTGACGACCAGCCAAGAAAGGGATATGCTCGGATCTAGGTCGATCAGGAGAACCCTGTAATCACTCTCCCTGAATAACCACGCAAGGTTGGCCGCCAGAGTCGTCTTCCCTACGCCTCCGGGCGCGGAGAATATCCCCAGTACCTTACCCATTGATCAGCACCACCTCTTCCCCCTTCAGATCAATGACGATCGATGGGAACCCCAATTCACGGGAGAGGATCTCTATGGCCCTCACATCCTCTCGC
>WAOH01000105.1 GCA_015521385.1 Thermoproteota archaeon | reverse complement strand
CCCTGAGGAGGGTGAGGCCGAGAGGATCGTGGAGGCGGCGCTGGAAAAGCTTAAGGATCTCCTGACCGAGGAGGGAGGGGAAGTAGAGGGTATAGAGGATGCCGGGCAGGGTGAAGCTGATAGTTCTCGACCTTGATCAGGTGCTCTGGGATCACCACGACGCCACCTCCCTAATCCTGCCCCTCAGGAGGGTCGACGAGAGGACCCTGGTTGACTCCTCGGGTGAGAGGGTCGTCCTGAGGGAGGGTGTCAGGAACTTCCTGGAGGGGGCCAGGGCCAGGGGGATCTACCTGTCCACCTGCAGCTGGAATGAGCCGGATAAGGCGATAGCAGTCCTGAGGACCTTCCAGCTTGATCGCTACTTCGACCTGCTGGTGATAGAGCCCCACCCGGAGAAGGACCGGATGATGGAGAGGATACTGGACCACTTCGCTCCCAAGGGCGTGAGGGAGGACGAGACCGTATTCATTGACGACAAGGAGGAGATGCTCGAGAAGGTCAGGAGGAGGTATCCCAGGATCAGGACGCTCAGGTTCCATCCCGATGGGGATGTGCACAGCTTCCGAGACCTGGAGAGGATCCTGCTGGGTGGATGACATGATTCCCGGCTTCAGGATAACTCCTTGGGAGGTGAGCGGGGATACAGTCGATTACAACGCGCTGATCTCCCTGTTCGAGCTCGACGTCGTGACAACCGAGGTCAGGAACCTCTTCCAGGAGGTCTTCGGGGAGGAGCACTACCTCATCTCCAGGGGCATATTCTACGCCCACCGCTTCCTCAGGCTCGCCCTCCTGGACCTCAAGTACGACAGGGCCAAGGTATACATCTTCACCGGCCGCGGAGCATCGGGCCCGATGCACATAGGCCACCTCATACCCGTGAACCTCGCCAAGTGGATGCAGGAGAGGCTGGGTCTCCACTTCTTCTTCCAGATATCGGACGACGAGAAGTTCGTCCTGAGACCCGATCTGGGCCTGAAGCAGGTCAGGAAGTTCGCTCTGGACAACGCCTTAGACTTCGTCGCCCTGGGCTTCGATGAGGAGAGGACCCACATAATCTGGGACACGCAGGTCGCCTCCTGGCTCTATCCCCTCTCACTCAAGCTGGCCAAGAGGATCTCCCTGTCCGAGCTGAAGAACCTGGTGAAGATAGACGACTCCTGGAACGTGGGGGTGGCCTTCTACTCGGTCGTCCAGTCGATGCCCGCCCTCATGATGGAGATGGAGCTGAACGAGCCCCACCGCGCCCTGATACCCATGGCGGTGGATCAGGATCCGCTCATGAGAATCTCCGTACTCATAGCGGACAAGATGGGACTCAGGAAACCCGGAATGATCCACAGCAAGTTCCTCCTCGGTCTCAAGGGCGAGCCCAAGATGGGGACCAAGTACCCGGAGTCCGCCATATTCCTCACGGATCCTCCCGAGGTGGTGAGGGAGAAGATCGAGGGATCGGCCTGCGGTCCCCCGAGGAGGTGCCCCGCCCTGTCCTACCTGAGGGCCTTCGACCCGGACGACGAGTCCTTCTTCTCCATATGGGAGGTCTGCTTCAATGACCCGGAGGAGGGCTGCAGGCTCGCCAAGAGGAGGGCGATGGAGGTGCTGGTTCCCTTCATCGAGGAGCACCAGATGAGGAGGAGGGAGATGAGGGACAAGATCGACGAGTATCTAATGAAGGAACCTCCCATCCCCCTAGACAAGTCGATGGATCCCAGGGACTGACCGGATAAGGTTAAAGCTCACGACCTCTCTCTTTACTGAGGGTTATCATGAGCGTCGAGATCATCGAGACCGCGCCGGAGGTGAAGAACCCGATCCTCATCTTGGCCGTTCCCGGCGCCGGCCTCGTGAGCATAATAGCGGCCGACCACCTCATCAAGGTCGCCGACCTGAAGGAGGTCGGCAAGATAGACTCTCCCCTGTTCCCACCGGTCATAGGAGTGAAGGACGGCGTCGCCATGCACACCGTCAAGATATACGGGGGCAAGGGGCTCTACGTGGTCAAGGCCGAGGTCCCCCTGCCGGTGGATCCCCTCCTCAAGCTCACCATCTCCGTCCTCGACTGGGTGGCCAGGAAGAGGCCCAAGCTAGCGATAGTCATGGGCGGGGTCCCGGAGGAGGACCGGATAAAGGTGGAGAAGCCCCAGGTAATGGCCGTGTTCAGCAGCGAGGAGGCGAAGTCTTTGGCCTCGGGCATAGGCGGTGAGCTGATGAAGGAGGGGTACCTCAGCGGGTACGCGGCTTTCTTCCTCAGGGAGGCCAGCAGGAGGGGCGTACCCGCCGCCGCCCTGATGGTCCAGAGCTTCGCCGCCTACCCGGACCCGGGGGCCGCTGCGGAGGTGCTCAAGGCCATAGAACCCGTCCTCGGGTTCGATGTCGACATAAGCCAGCTGGAGGCAGAGTCAGAGACGATAAGGCTGAAGCTGAAGGAGCTGATGGCCAAGACCGTCCAGACGGCGAAGGAATCCCCGGCTCCCATGTACATAGGTTAGGGAGGGATGTATATGGGTTGGTTCTACAGGGAGGTTAGGTGGGGGTACTTCACCGTTAGGGATGTGGAGGAGCCCCTCCACGAGGTCAAGGTCACCAGGGAGGGCGTGGTCATAACGATGGACCTCCCTGGGGTGAGGAAGGAGGACCTCGTCATAAGCGCGAGCGAGGATGCCATCCTGGTTGAGGCGGTCTCGAGGGTAGGCGGGACGAGGGTGAGGTACAGGAAGCTGATAAAGACGCCGATACCCATAGATCCGGACAAGGTGGTAGCGAGGCTGACCAACGGGATACTCCAGATAGTAGCTCCGCCCAAGGAGATGGGGTTCAGGAGAGTGAAGGTGGAGTAGATGGGCGACATGCTCTTCATCGAGGTGGCCAAGTACTACGAGAGGATAGAGGCCACTTCGGGCAGGCTGGAGATGATTGATTACCTCAAGAAGCTCTTCCTGGAGGCGCCACCGGAGATCCTCGACAAGATAGTGTATTTAACGTTGGGGAGCATAGCCCCCGCCTACGAGGGGGTCGAGCTGGGGGTGGGGGAGAAGCTCCTGCTCAAGGCCCTCTCTATGGCCACGGGAATATCCCAGGACAAGCTTGAGGCCAAGTACCCGGAGCTCGGGGACGTAGGAAAGCTGGCCGAGTGGGCGGTGGAGAACAAGGTCGCCCAGTCCTTCTTCACCGAGGACCTGACCGTGAACAGGGTCTTCGACACCCTGAGGAAGGTCGCCGAGATCACGGGTGAGAGGGCTCAGGATGCCAAGATAAGGCTACTGGCTGGACTGTTCAGCGACGCGAAGCCGTTGGAGGCCAGGTACATAGCTAGAGTGGTGACGGAGAGGCTTAGGCTTGGGGTCAGGGACATGACGATCTTGGACGCCCTGGCAGAGGCGTTCCTCAAGGGGAGGGCTTTCAGGGACAAGCTGGAGAGGAAGTACAACATATTTCCGGATATAGGCAGGATCGCCAAGATAGTGGCGGAGAAGGGCTTCGAGGGGCTGGAGGAGATCAAGCTGACCTTAGGCATACCCGTGAGGCCAATGTTAGCTCAGAGGCTGAGGTCGGCTCAGGAGATAATGGACAAGATAGGGCCCAAGGTGTTCGCCGAGTTCAAATATGACGGAGAGAGGATGCAGATCCACGTCTGGAAGGATGGTAAAGTGCAGATCTTCTCCAGGAGGCTGGAGAACATAACGGATCCCTATCCGGACGTCAGGGAGTTCGTATCCAAGGCCGTGGAGGGTCACGACGTAGTGCTCGACAGCGAGACCGTAGCCGTGAACCCGGACACCGGGGAGATACTCCCCTTCCAGGAACTGATGCACAGGAGGAGGAAGTACGGCGTTGAGGAGGCCATGAGAGCCTACCCGACAGTGACCTACGTGTTCGACGTCCTCTACCTGGATGGAAGGGAGCTGCTGGACGAACCGCTGGAGGAGAGGAGGGACGTCCTCCTCAAGCTGCTGAAGGAAAACGAGAAGGCCAGAATAGTGCAGTACGAGGTGATCGATAACGACGTGGAGGAGCTGGAGAGGTTCTTCGAGCACGCAGTGGAGATGGGTACCGAGGGGCTCGTGGTCAAGGATCCCAAGTCCCAGTACCAGGCCGGTACCAGGGGGTGGTCTTGGATCAAGCTCAAGAGGAGCTACATTAGCAAGATGGTGGAGCCCGTCGATCTGGTGGTCGTCGGGGCATTCTGGGGGAAGGGAAAGAGGGCCGGCACATACGGGGCCCTTCTGATGGCCGCCTACTCGCCGGAGGAGGATGTTTTCAAGACCGTCTGCAAGATGGGATCCGGCTTCACCGACGAGGAGCTGGCGGAGCTGCCCAAGCTGCTGGAACCCTACAAGATAGAGCACAAGCACCCGAGCGTCGTGTCCAATCTAGAGGCCGACGTCTGGTTCGTTCCCCAGAAGGTCGCTCAGGTGCTGGGAGATGAGATAACGCTCAGCCCCACCCACACGTGCGGATGGGGCAAGGTGAAGAGGGACGCCGGGCTGGCGATAAGGTTCCCCAGGTTCATGGGGTGGAGGGACGACAAGGGACCCCAGGACGCCACGACGGAGGAGGAGATAATCCAGATGTACAAGATGCAGCTAACGACTGTTACGGAAGAAGAGGAACAGAAGCCTTCTATTTCCGAAAAAGATGAAGAATAATCATTTTTATAAACTTTAAACTTTTTTGGATCTAGCGAGACCACCTGCTTAGCTTGTTTCTAACTAGTTAGTAGTAATCGGTCTGAGGCAGTGATACTATTCCATTATTCTACCTCGCAAGAAACACCACCACTTGCTACTATGCTACCTTCCTTGGGATCACTATAGTTGTTAGTTGGCGAGATGCTTCCATAAACTACGATCATGTTTCAGGATGAGATTTTGGGGTAATATGGCCGGGAAGGTCCCTATTCATTTGAGAGAACTCACCTCATGAATTTACTAGTATTGAGGTAGGGATGGCATTAGGCAAGTGCATTTCGTTAGGGGTAGCATTAATACCACCACCTCACTACCGAACATAGGAGTCCCACTAACTGGTTAGTAACGGCCTCGAGTATGCTAGTAGTTAGGTTAGTGGTGGATTACCCACGTGATCAGATACCTCGGTAAGCTTTCTCTCTGGGCCCAATGAAGTGAACTACTATCCTCTCCTTCTCCCAGTCTACTGAATACACTATCCTAACCTTTCCAACCCGTATCCTGTAGGTATCCTCATACCCTCGAAGCTTCCTCAGATCTAGAGAATGGGGGATGGGGTTCTCCTAGAGGATCCCTAAAGCTTCAAGGATTCTCCTCCTTAATTCGTTATCCAGGGACTTCAGGCCTTTCAGGGCTCTCTTCTTCAAACTCACGGAGAATCTCAGGGGAATACGATCAGCCCCCTCTTTCCTTACTATTCAGCAGCTTCTTAGCATCCTCCAAGCTGATCAATTCATCCTCAGACTCTATAGCCTCTACCTCATCTGGAAGGGGCTCATCCTCGGGTATTCCCCTCTCCAAAAGTAGCTTCACCATGGATTCGAGGGTCTCGAGCTTCCTTCTAATATCCTCCAATTTAACTGAGGCAGGCATCTTCTCGGGTTAGGGAGTTAAGGAAACTAAAAACCTACCGCTAGCGCTAGGAGTGAGCTGCATGCCACTGATAATCAAACTTCAGTAGGCCTTTAAGGGATTACCTACCCTCTCGAGATAAGGACTTGGAACATCTACTCGTCCATCTCCTTCCTAGCTTCCTCAAGTTCCTTTTCCTCTTCCCTCGTCTAGCTCCTCCTCTGGAAGGAGTGCTGCTCCTAACCTAAGTAGCTCTAGCTTGATTGAGTCCAGCTTCTCAAGGAGGGGCTTGAATTGATCCTCGGTAATTGCTCTTTTCTGATTCTCTTTTTTGAGCATGCCCAAACAATCGTGATGGCTAGACCTGATAATCATGCATTATACTCTACCTCCCAAGGAATGCCACCACTTGCTACTATGCTACCTTCCTTGGGATCACTATAGTTGTTTGAAAGTAAGACACGTCCACCAGCCTAGCTAAGATCACGTTTCAGAGCGAGGTCTGGGTGCGCGGTGCTCCCTAGCCCGATGAAGTGAACTAATATCCTCTAATTTAACTGAGGCAGGCATCTTCTCGGGGTTAGGGAGTTAAGGAAACTGAAGCTTTAGGAACGGGTTCCCTTACACTAATTTTAGCGAACCTAGATGAGCCTGGTGAAGCGACATCGATGCAAACGTGTCGGGACTTATGAGCGACCATAACCTCGCCTGACCTACCGATGGATGAGGGGCAGCGATCTGAGTGCGGTTCAATCTGGGGAAGTGGTAAGTCGCGTGAGGAATGGATCGGGTTCGTTCCAACTTTGGAGAAGTGGACTTATAGAGGTATATTCTCTGTCCTACTGATGTCCTTTGTGAGGGTCACTAGGAAGGGCCAAGTCACCCTCCCCAAGAAGCTCAGGGACATGCTCGAGATAAGGGAGGGAGACCTCCTGCTAGTGGGGGTCGAGGGCAACAGGATAGTACTGATCAAGGGCGAGATACCGAGCCCCGGGGAGCCCGTGGGTGAGGACGAGTATAGTAAGCTGATTGAGGAGCTGGAGGGAGAGAGGGCGAAGTGGTGATAGTTCTCGATACCAGATTCCTCATAGCTCACACATTCCCACCTTCTAAGGAGGACAGAGAGGCGATACAGCGGTTTCTGAGGAAACACGCGAGAGAGAGACGCTTGTAATACCGACGGTCGTCATATCGGAGTTCATCAAGGTCGCCGGCAGGAGATTGGGAAGGGAACCTCCAAGGTGAGGATGAGGGCATGGTTATCCTTCTCCAGGGTTGAAGCGGTTAGCTTGAATGTGGACATCGCTGAAATGTCAGGGGAGCTATCTTCAGAGCATGATATTCCCCTGGCAGATGCCATAATAGCCTCCACGGCCAGGGAGCCGGGAGGGGCCTTAGCGACGGATGACGAGCATTTCAGGAGGCTCGGAGCCGAGATGGTCTGGTACAAGTAGTACTTATTAGGGATGATTGCTTGTTGATTATCTGTTGAATAGGAAAAATAGTTTGCAGAGAGTGACGCTTTTGGCCATCACTTGTAAGTTCCAATGAATCGACATGGAGATCGGTGTGAGAGGCCCGGATTTCAGTAGATCCAAGTGGATGAGCTCTTAACTCATCATGACTCTTCAACAGACATCTCCTAAGCGATAGATCCTATAGTTGAAGCAGGAGGCGGCCTATGTTCGCAAGCGGGTTCCTTAAACTTCGACCACCAACTTTATATTCACATTCCTTATATTTATGTTCCTAATGAACAGGTTCATAAACAGGCGAAGGGAGCTTCGATTCCTCAGGGAGAGGTATGAATCAGGGAAGTCCGAGCTCATCATAATATACGGGCGGAGGAGGATTGGTAAGACGTATCTCATAAGGAAGTTCATGGAGGATGTTGATCGAGGGGTCTACGTCACCATAAAGAGGCCCGGAAGGGAATCTCTCAGGGATTTCTCCGAGGCCCTGAAGGGCCCGCTAGGCTTCTACCCGAGGCTCGAGGATTATCAGGACCTCTACTTCCTCCTGAATAAACTGGCCAAGGAGAGGTTCCTCTTGGTGATCGATGAGTTCCAGAGGTTGGCCGAGCGGGACCAGAGCTTCCTGATGGAGATGCAGGCGGCGTGGGATCAGTTCCTATCTGGCAGCAGGTTGATGCTCGTGCTTATGGGCTCCTCCGTCGGTGCGGTGGAGAGGGTGGGGATGAGTCAGTCCTCACCCATTTACGGCAGGAGGACAGGGGTGCTCAAGCTGAAACCCTTCAGGTTCTCCTGCGCCAAGGAGTTCATGCGGGGATACGGGGACGAGGACAAGGTGAGGGCGTACTCCGTATTCGGGGGGACCCCCGCCTACCTCGACATGATAGATCCCTCCCTGAGCCTACGAGAGAACATCCTCTCGAAGATACTCGGGGAGGGCGCGCCTCTGAGGGAGGAGCCACTCTTCTTCCTGTCCCAGGAGACGAGGGAACCCCTGAGGTACATGGCCATACTTGAAGCGCTGGCTTCCGGGGCCACGACCTTGGGAGAGGTGGCTTCGAAGTCGGGCATAAGGGTAACGGACCTTCCGAGGTACCTGACGATCTTGGAGAGGGACCTCGATATAGTGAGGAGGGAGCATCCGATTCTGGAGAAGAGGGTCAGGGGCAAGACCCTGTACAGGATATCGGATGAATTCTTCAGGTTCTGGTTCAGGTTCGTTCACCCGAACTGGGACCTCCTCGAGATGGGGAAAGAGGAGAAAGTCTTGGAGATAGTCATGAGGGACTTGGATGGTCACGCGTCCTTCTCATTCGAGGAGGTGGCTAAGGAGCACTTCCTCAGAACTCAGGACGTTGAGAAGGTGGGGAGATGGTGGAGGGGAGATGTGGAGATAGACATAGTCGGGCTGAGATCAGAGCCTCCCCTCGCAGTATTCGCCGAGGTCAAGTGGACATCCAAACCGGTCGGGAGGGATGTCCTCAACTCTCTCATCTCGAAATCATCGCTTTTCAACTGGAAGAGGGAGAAGAGGGAGGAAAAGTACGTTATCTACTCCAGATCAGGTTTCTCCTTCGAATCCGATGAGGCGGAGCTTGTGGATCTAGGCAGGTTGGTCAGAGAGTTGGATTGCAGGGACTGATTGGAGGCGCCGCCCCACGATTCCTATACCACTATGACAACCACATTCCTGCTCCACCATACAGTATGGTTATGCCACCTCAACCTACCGTATATTCCCCGCTTATCGGGGTTCAAGTCCTTAGGCATCGTCTGGAAACTTCTTGGAGAGCTGTGCAGCCAGTTTACGTGTAAAATCCCTATCTCTGACCTTCCCAGATCGAGATCTCGTTTTACAGAACCGGAAAAGATTAAATATCCATAAAAATATTTATGTGGTCCGCACACGTATATCCTATGAAGTACGAAGCCTCCACCTTCTATTACCACGTTAAGGGTTTGAGCGAATATTTCGACCTGTTCATAGAGAAGCTCTTCAATCAACTGGCACTTAACGGGACTGCCATAACCGATAAGTCGACTGAGGGAGACCTCGTGAGGGTCTCGGTGAAATACAAGGACGAGAAGGGTAAGCTGGCCGCGTCCCCTGTGGGAAACGACATAAAGATACTCTACGAGGTGGAGAGCGGTGGTATACTGAGGAAGGGTGTGTTCGGCGCCCTGATGGGGGGAGGACTGGCCAGCCTGGCCAGCAGCCTCCTCGCTGGGGATGTGGACAGCATCAAGAGCGCTCTGGCGGGGGCGGTGGTGGGAGGAGCGTATGGAATGCTGGACGGCTTCAACACCGCCATGGATGAGGCTACTGACTTCTCACGCCTTCTGGCAGAGTGCATCAGAAATGTGGAGCAGGAACTCCTCGAGATGAGGAGGCGGGAGGAAGAGAAAGAGAGGGAGGAGGAGCTGGAGGTCGAATCCTTGGAGGACGAGCTAGAGAACGTGTACGCGGACGCCGTATCAGTGGGTGACGAGATCCTGCTCTTGGAGGCGGAGGGGAAAGACGTCTCCAAGGCCAAGACCAGGTACGAGGTCGCCCTCAGGAACTTGGAAGAGGCTAGGGAATCCCTGAAGAAGGGAGACACCTTGATCGCCAAGGCCAAGATAAGGTCCGCATCTAGGATGGTTGAACTGGCGAGGGAGGAGCTCCAGAGGCTTTAATAAGTGCGCAATACATCCTCCCCTTCTAGCTTATTCCTCCTCCCATGTCTCAATCGTGATGGCCATAAGAGTGGATGACGTGCTCTCCCTGCTGGGTCCCTTCGGTGAGGTACTCAGGGTGGAGGAATCCGACGCCTTTCTGCCGGGAGCAGGCCCCTCAGACTGTCTGGAGGTCTTGGTGAGGCTGAAGAGGGGAACCGAGATCTCGAAGCTCCTGTCCAGATTGGAATCGATGGGATACTCCATAGGGATGGTAAAGTTCAGGGGGAGGAGGTTGAAGTTCGTCCTCTTCGAGAGCAGCTGACATGACGGGGACCTCAGGTGAAGGGTACGTTAAAATCCCTCACCCTCACCGAGGCGCGGTGTCGAGATGAGGGCGGTCGTTATAGGTGGCGGCCCAGCTGGCATGGCTGCAGCCAGCAGGATAAGGAAGCACAGGCCCGATAGCGAGATAGTCGTCATAGAGAAGACTAGGTACGTGAGCTTCGCCCTGTGCGGCATACCCTACTACGTGGGCGGCGTCATAAAGTCGCTGGACGATCTCATGTACTACCCCCCGAGCTTCTTCGTCGAGAAGAGGAGGATAAACCTCGAGCTTGAGGCCGTGGCCGAGCGGATCCTGCCCGGCGAGAGGAAGGTCGTGTACAGGAAGGGCGACGATGTCAGGGAGCTGGACTACGATGTTCTGATCGTCGCCACGGGCGCCAGGTCCAAGAGACCACCGATCCCCGGGCTGGACAACGATAGGGTGCTCTCGGCTCACCACCTTGACGAGGGAGACGAGATAAGGAGGAGGGTCCTCAAGTCCAAGAGGGTGGCCATCATAGGAGCGGGACTCAACGGAATGGAATTCGCCGAGAACGTAGCGAGGCTAGGGAAGGAGGTCCACGTATTCGAGTACATGGGGTGGCCCCTGCCCAAGGGGCTTGACGAGGACATGGGGGAGGTGATGAAGGAACTCCTG
>WAOH01000104.1 GCA_015521385.1 Thermoproteota archaeon | reverse complement strand
ATGCTCAGGAGCGCCGGCCTGACCCCCCTCAGGGAGGAGGGCATGCTCGTGCTCATGATAGGGGAGGAGGGAAAGGACGTGGTCATTTACATAGTCGCCGAGGAGGAGAGGAACGTTGCTTACGTTCTGGCCTCCGCTTATCCTCCCCTGAGGGCGGAGGGGAGGGAGCTGGACCTCATGAGGGCCTCGTGGGATCTGGTGGATAAGGGGATACCGTGCAAGGTTGCCGTGGACAGGGGCTCGGCGGTGGTGGAGGTGGACCTGGACAGGTGCCACCTGAAGAAGGACTACCTCTTAGAGAGCATATACTACGTGGCGGAGAGCATGCTGACCCTCTTGGATAGGATGAGCCATGTTGGTGAAGGTCCGAGTGGTCCCGAGGGCTAGGAGGGAGGGCGTCACCCCCGAGGGGGAGGTCCTGGTGGTCAGGGTCAGGGAGCCTCCCGAGGGGGGAAGGGCCAACAGGAGGGTCGTGGAACTCCTGGCCAGGCACTTCGGCGTGCCCAGGTCCCAGGTGGAGATAGTGAGGGGTCACAGGTCCAGGGAGAAGCTGGTGAGGGTGGGCGAGTGAATGGAGGCCCTCGTGGAGGCAGCCCTGGCGGGCCTCGCGCCCTCGAGTAAGAGGAAGTACAGGCCCGTCTTCATCTCCTTCTTAGAGATGGTACCGTTGGAGGAGGCCAAACCGATCCATGTCAGGATTTGGGCCTCCAAGAGGGAGGAGGAGGTGAGCAGGCGCACCCTGAAGCAGCAGCTCTACATGCTGTCGAGGCTCTTCAAGGTCGCTGGCAGGAAGGACCTGAGCGAGGAAGCTCGGGCTTTAGCGAAGGAGATAAGGGTACCCCCTCCCCTCCCCAAGGTGAACGAGGACCTCCTGAGGACCTACGAGGAGATAGAGGACATACTCTCGAGGGCCAAGCCGCTGCAGAGGGCGGCGATAATGATGCTAGCGGAGACGGGAATGAGGGTCGGTGAGCTGGTGTCGCTGAGGTGGGAGGATGTGGACCTGAACGGGAAGAGGGCAAGGGTGAGGGGCAAGGGAGGGAAGTTCAGGTACGTCTACTTCACCGAGCGCACGGCACAGCTGCTGAGGGAGCTCCCGAGGGATGGGAGGATCTTCCCCGTGACGGATCGCACCATCAGGAGGTGGGTTTCCGAGCTGCTCAGGACCCACCCCCACGCCGTCAGGCACGCCTTCGCGGTCTGGTTCCTCTCAAAGGGAGGGAATCCCCGTGTGTTACAGCGCATTCTGGGGCACAGCAGCCTCCGCACAACCGAGATATACCTCGATCTAGCCCAGAGCCTCGTGGAGAGGGAGTACAGGAAGGTGACCGGGAAGGGATGAGGACTCCCACCGGTTTTTAAGGTCTACTCTCGAAACGGCATATGAGTAAAACCCATGGCCTCGCGCTGGTTCTGGCTCTGGCCCTCCTGCTACCGGTTCTGCCGACCCACGCCCAGCCCGCGGGCAGGTACCGGTACTACGTGAACGTGAGCGAGCCCGGAAACTACGAGTTGGCTGTGGACATAGTGGATCACGGTTTCCCGTCCAACGAGACCCTAAATCCCCTCTCAGCTGTGGTGATCTCCCCTGACGGATCGGCCCTACCCGTATCTACGTCCTTCGAGAGGGAAACTGCGATCGGCTGGGAGCTCGAGCACAAGAATGCCGCCTCATTCATCGCCAACGGAGAGCTGTGCTTCTTCGCCACGGGACCCGATCCCTACATCAAGGTCATGGTGGACAGGTCCGCCCTCGACGACTCGATAGGTTTCACCTTCTCGGCCAAGGGGAGGTTCAGGGTGGCCTTGAGGGACGCGTCCCTCATGAGGGTCATCTCCGAGGCCGAGGTGTCCTCGGATAGCTACACTGACGTATTCATGGGGTACTCCAGCTCCTCCCTGGAGAGGGACAGGCCCTACGCCTTCTTCATACTGCCCGGCCCTGAGCTCGCCTGCATGTCCGATCTCAAGCTCGTGTCCGGGGACCTCCTGATCAGGTGGAGGGCCGACTCCCCCGGGGAGTACGTGGTCACCCTCGACGCGACTCCCACCAATACCGATACAAAGAGAGCGGAGATAACCTCGGCGAGGAGGGTAAAGCCGGCAAGAGCCGAGGCGTTCGTGGTCACCCCCTCCTTCCCGAGCAACTTGAGCGGGATCGTGGACCTCTCGGTGAGGGTGTCGGGTAACCTGTCGCCTGTCACGAGGGTGCAGGCCCGGCTCGACTACGAGGGGCAGTACAATTGGACCGACGATAAGGGAGTTCTGATAGAGTTCGAGCCCTCGGGCGACTCTTGGAGGGCCAAGTGGGACACGCTGACCACTTGGGACGGGAGGCACGTGATGGTGATCAGGGCCTACGACTCCAACGGCGTTTACGCCGAGTTCAGGAAGCTCATCTGGGTCGAGAACGTCAGGAACGGGACTAAGCTCTCCCCTGACAGGGATTCATTCTCGTTCATCGTTCTGGGGGACAACAGGCCATCCGGGGGTGCGAAACAGCCTGAGGTCTACAGGCAGCTGCTGGACCACATCATCGGGGAGGGCGCCGATTTCTACGGGAACGTGGGGGACATAGTCTACAGCGGGGAGCTCAGGGAGTACGAGGACTTCGTGAGG
>WAOH01000103.1 GCA_015521385.1 Thermoproteota archaeon | reverse complement strand
TGTGGGCCTCCTCCCTGCCCGCGGATCACAGGGTGGAACTCCTCATAAGCGGTTACAATGAGGATGTGAGGAACTGGGGATGGTTGGGGATAGTTAGGGGCTTCGCGACCCTGGATCTGGGCTTCGATCCGGAGGGAATAGAGGGTACCGCCCCGAGGGAGGATGAGTACGTGATTCGAAGGGCTAGGCCGGCCATAGATGATGCCAAGAGCGTGCTCTCCAAGTACTGGAACCTCTCCTGACGGGGAAATTTTTTACGCAGGCCGTTCCGACCCCAGAGGAGGCACCGGCCTTGATCAGCATAATAATCCCGACCTACAACGAGAGGGATAACTTGGAGGAGCTAGTGAGCCGAATAGATAGGGCGCTGGCTGGCTTGGATTACGAGATAGTGATAGTGGACGATAACTCCCCCGATGGGACGGCCGACCTGGCCAGGGAGCTGTCCTCCAAGTACCCCATCAAGGTCAAGGTGAGGCCGGGGAAGATGGGGCTGTCCTCCGCCGTGGTCGAGGGTCTGGAGTTGGCTGAGGGCGATGTCGTGGCCGTGATGGACGCTGATCTCCAGCATCCGCCCGAACTGCTCCCCGAGCTCTACAGGAAGGTGATGGAGGGGTGCGACATAGCCATAGCCTCCAGGTACGTGAAGGGGGGATCCGTGGCCGGATGGGGAATCGTGAGGAGAGTCATCTCCAAGGGATCGATCCTCCTAGCCTGGATACTCCTCCCGAAGGTCAGGGGGATTAGGGATCCGTCATCCGGCTACTTCATGTTCCGGAGGTCGGTGGTCGAGGGGGTTGTCGGGGAGCTGGACCCCAGGGGCTTCAAGATCCTCTTGGAGGTGCTCGTTAAGGGGAAGTATTCCAGGGTGTGCGAGGTCCCCTACACATTCGGCCTGAGGAGGAGGGGGACTTCGAAGCTGGGAGGAGGGGTCATCCTCAGCTACCTGCTGCATGTACTGGAGCTCAGCCCTCCCTTCGTCAGGTTCGCCATAGTGGGAGCCGTGGGTACGGTAGTGAACCTCGCGGTCCTGTGGATGCTCAGGTACGGCTTCAGTGTGATGCACGAGATAGCCTCCGCGGTGGCCATAGAGGTATCCCTCCTGAGCAACTTCCTCCTCAACGATGTGTGGACGTTCAGGAGGAGGAGAAGGAGCGGATTCATCCAGAGCGTTCTGAGATACCACGCGGCCAATCTGGCTGGCATATTGACCCAGTACGGCACCTCAGTATCGCTTCACAGGTTCCTCGGGGTGGAGTCCTTGATGTCCCAGTTCGTGGGTATCCTGATCGGCTTCCTCGTGAACTACGCCCTGAGCAAGAGCATGGTGTGGTGGTGAGATGGAGAGGACTTTCCTGATGGGCCTCCTGCTGAGCCTCCTCATGGCTACGGCCTACTTTGGCTACGCTTACGGGGAGATGTCCTCTGGGAAGTACAGGGGGGACGACTACTACGTGAGCGATGAGGTGTGGTACGCCACATCAGCTAGGAACCTGTTGAAGGAGGTGTTCGGCGTTGATGCTAGGTACGTGAGGGACGGGTACGCCTACGCGACCCTTGTCTTCACATCCAACGAGTTCCTGGAGGAGCACCTGGGCGAGGTGGAGAGGTGCCTGGCTGGCCTGGGTGGGGGCGTGGTGAGGGCCAATTACACCGAGACTGGAGATAAGGTGCCCCTCCTCTGGGTGAGAGTGCCTGAATCAAACCTGTCAAGGCTTGAAGGGTGTGGAGGAGCCATAAAGGTGAGGCCGGGATTCGAGTACCCCTCGAAGAAGGGGATCTACGACTACCTCAATCTGGAGCACCCACCACTGGGCAAGTACCTGATAATGGCCTCGATGATCCTGTTCGGAGATCGGCCAATGAGCTGGAGGCTTCCGGGACTCATCGAGGGCTTCATCATGGTGATCCTCGTCTACCTGATAGGGAGCAGGTTGCTCAATCCTCTCTGGGGGGTGGTGGCGTCCCTAGCTCTGGTCTTGGACCCCATGTTCGTGTCCATGAGCATGGTGGCCATGCTGGACATACACCTCGCGTTCTTCACCACCCTAGCCCTCCTATTCGTGGTATACGACAGACCCTTGGCCGCCTCCGTCGCGAGCTGGTTAGCGTTCTCCGTGAAGTTCAGCGGGTTGTTCGTGGTCTTGGCCGTGTACCTATACCTGAGGATATACAGGAGGGAGAGGGTGCTTCCCTCGCTGATCAAGGCGCTTGTTCCAGCCGTAATCTACGTGGTCGTATCCCTTCCGGTGATCTCGTATCTGGGACTGGAGAGATGGATCTCCGAGAACCTGAGCGCCGTATCCTGGCACACCACCAGCAGGGGGAGCGGGCCGACCCCCTCTCCCCCGTGGGGGTGGTTCTTCAACTTGGCACCCATGGCCCTCCACTATAACCCGGACCTCATAGCGAGGGTCAATCTAGTGTCCTACGCGTTCGTGTTCGCGTTTTCCTTCATCCTGCTTCCCGCTCTCTTGGAGAGGAGAAAGGAGTACATACCGATGCTGTTCGTCGGTTCCATAGTGCTTGGCTATACCGCCGTGTTCCTGAAGGGAAACAGGACCCTCTACAGCTTCTACGCCGTGCAGATGTCCCCGGCTGTCGCCGTCTCCTTCTCCGTAGTCATGGCCTACCTATCCCTCAGGGAAAGCGAGATCAACAGGTACCTCAGCGAGGGGTGGCAGGGCATCCTGAGGGCGCTGCTGGGTGAGGAGTTGACCCTGCCGGAGGAGCTGTCGTTCCTGAGACCACTCCTGTCCATGGATTCTAGGAGCCTCTCCCTCTCGTTGGGCATCCTGACGGCGACGTTCTCTTCCCTCGTCCTCTACTACATGGCCTTCATGCCGACGAGTCCAGTGGCAATACTGGGGATGGACGATGTGGGCCTATCAAACGTCCTGACCCATTACCTAGCTGAGTCATCCACCGAGCTCTGGATCAGGGGAGCGGCCTACGGGATGGTCGTGATGATCTCCGCCCTGATAATAGTCCTAGATCTCTATGAGGGGAGTGGAGGACTCACCTACGCCCCATTGGTGGCCGTGCTGCTCCTCTCGTCGTCCGACTGGACGATGCTGGCGGCGGCCCTCGCCCTCGACTCCCTCATGCTCGCCAGG
Source organism: Thermoproteota archaeon (assembly GCA_015521385.1). Lineage (GTDB taxonomy): Archaea > Korarchaeota > Korarchaeia > Korarchaeales > Korarchaeaceae > Korarchaeum. The sequence goes on along the minus strand of WAOH01000103.1, from coordinate 655 downwards.
AGGGGCAGGCGCCTGTCCTCGTCCGTGCTCCTGGGCATCTCGGGGGCGGTGAACCCACTTGCCCTGACTTCGATCCCGCTGATAGCCTCCATGAACGGATGGAGGTACACGTTGGGAACGCTAGCGGGCTTTATAGTTCCCTTGCTGGTCCCGGGAGCGATCAACTGGCCATCCGACCTGACCGGAGGAGTGCTGAGGTTTCTGGGGAATTACTCACTGATCGCCGGTCTAGCCGCTTCGATACTGCCGATCGTCATATGGAGGGATGAGAGGGAGGTGCCCGTGATCTCGGCCGGGGCTTTCCTGTTGGTAGCTGGCGGGCGGCCCTACTGGTCCCTCATACCCCTCTTCATGGTGTCGATGATGGGTGGGGGGCCGGGACTGGCAGTGATGGAGCTGGCCGCATCTATCCCCGTACTGTCCTGGGTCACCCCCAGGCTGATCAGCGGGCCCCTCTTCAAGTGCGACCCGAGCGGACCCTCGGATCCCTGCTCCGATCCCTACATCGCGCTGACCCTCCTCTCCCTGGGGCTGATCTACTGGGGCGTGAGGAGGATACTACTGAGGAGAGGTCATCACGGGGATTCGGGTGAGGGGGATGATGCTCCTGGCGAAGTACCTGAAAGTCACGGCGAACATCCTCACTCCCCTATTC
>WAOH01000102.1 GCA_015521385.1 Thermoproteota archaeon | reverse complement strand
CTTCAGGAGGATATACGAGGCGGGGGAGAAGGGGGAGGCCAGCTTCGCCAGCAGAGGGGACAATTCCGGCACCCACGTCAAGGAGCTGAGCGTGTGGAGGGCGGCGGGGCTGGATCCGAGGGGAAAAACCTGGTACATGGAGACCGGGAGCGGGATGGGCGCGACGCTGCTGGTGGCGAACGAGAAAGGAGCGTACGTGCTCTCGGACATAGGAACGTTCCTCAAGTACAGCAGGGACGGCAAGGTTCCCGACCTGACCATCCTGTTCGAGGGCGGTGACGAGCTCCTCAACATATACAGCGTCTACCTCGTGCCCTCCTGTACGGGGGAGGAGGCCAGGTACGCCAGGGCCTTCGCCGACTTCGTGGTGGGGGACGCTCAGGACCTGATAGCTCACTACGGAGTCTCCAAGTACGGACAGCCCCTCTTCCATCCCGCGAAGGGTAAGCTGGACTGGCTCAGGGAGAGGTGGCAGGCCCTGGCTGGAGGGTGATTCAGTGGAGGAGGTCCTAGAGATAGTGCTCAGGAGCTTGGCGGTGTCGGGAGCTGCGACGCTGCTGGCCTCCACCTGGAGCATCCCGCTCGCCTACGTGCTCGTGCGATCTCCCAGGGCCTCAAGACCCCTGATTCCCCTGCTGGAAGGCATGGTGGGCGTGCCCACCGTCCTGATAGGTCTCCTCCTCTACCTGCTCCTCAGCAGGCAGGGCCCTCTGGGCATGCTCAGGTTGCTCTACTCCCCCCAGGCCATCGTGATAGGGCAGGCCATCCTGATAACCCCCCTGATAACCTCCGTCGTGTACAGGGTCCTCACCCACTCCTGGGAGATGTACGGGGAGCTGGCCCTCTCCCTGGGCGCCGCCGAGGGTCAGGCGGCCAGAATGGTCATATCAGAGTCCCTCCCGGGGGTGGCCGCAGCCGTGGTGATGGGCTTTTCTAGGGCCTTGGGGGAGCTGGGCGTCGCCCTGATGGTGGGAGGCAACATCAGGGGCTACACGAGGGTAATGACCACCGCCATAGCGCTCGAGGTGTCCAAGGGGGAGTTCGAGCTGGCCGTGTCGCTGGGCGTCGTCCTGCTCCTCATACTGGCCATGATCTCCATGACCCTCAGGTTCCTGGGGAGGCTGAGGGAATGAGTGGGATAGAGCTGAGGGAGGTGTGGTTCCGCTACCCCGGGTCCAAGGACTGGGCCCTGAGGGGGGTCAGTCTGGAGATCAGGCAGGGGGAGGTGCTCGCCCTGGTGGGGCCCAACGGCTCGGGCAAGACCACCATCCTGAAGCTGGCCGGTGGCCTCTACAGGCCCGCGAGGGGAGAGGTCAGGCTCTGGGGCACGAACATATGGGAGGTAAATGGGTCTAGGAGGCTGGAGCTCAGGAGGATGGTGGTCTACGTCCATGAGAAGCCCATCCTGCTGCGGGGAACGGCCCTGGATAACGTGGCCTTCGCCCTCCTGCTAAGGGGAGTGCCCAGGGAGGAGGCCACGAGGAGGGCGGAGGACCTGCTCGAGGGCTCGGCCTCGAGCCACCTGATGGGGAAGGGTAGGAGCGAGATGTCGGCGGGGGAGGCTCAGGTGGTGTCTATCCTCAGGGCTGTGGCCGCCGGCCCGAGGATACTCCTGCTGGATGAACCCACGGCCCACCTGGACAGGGAGAAGAGGGGCATTCTGACGGACCTCATAGGGAGGCTCAGGTCGGAGGGGGTGGGAATGGCCATAGCCACCCACGACCTCCTGCTGGCGGCGAGAGCGGCGGACAGGGTAGCCATCATCGAGGATGGGAGAGTGGAATCAGTAGGTAGTCCCTCGGAGGTTCTGGACTGCTGTTGAGTGTCCATAGGCAGTGGCGGGCGATTTACACCACCCGTCCACGCATCACCAATCGATAAAAGGTAACAAACACTAACATGGGTGGGCATGGGGACCCTAAAAGTCGAGATCCCGGATGACCTGCTAAGGAGGTTGAGGGAGCACCTCAGGAGGAGAGGAGCTGGAAAGGAAACGCTGTCGAAGTTCGTCTCATCTGCCATAGAGAGGGCCCTGCTGGAGTCTGAGCTCGGGCGGTATTCGTGGCCGAAGCGGAGGGGGAGGAGGTGGCCAGGGCGCACTCGCTCAGGGAACTAGCGGAGATCCTAGAGTCCAGGGGGATCGATCCCAGCGCCGCCAAGGTAAGGGCGCTACCCCCTCCCAAATCTCTGGCCCGGGCTGGTGCGAGGGTAGCTGGGCGTCGTTGAACGGATCGGATCCTGCTTATCCCCGTAGCTGGATGAGAGACGAAGGGATCAGGACAGCTCGGCCTCTCTCCGCACCACCCTCCTGGCCTCCGGGGCGCTGTACACGTACCTGATCCCGAAGAGTTCCGCGAGATCCCTGTTGAGGGCGCCCACGTCCTCCCTAGACAGCCTGTCCATGTAGTACTTCCCGAGGGCGGAGGTGAGCATCTTGACCTCGTTCTCCACGCTCTTCAGGTAGTTCACCACACCCTTGGTGCATCCCTCCCCCTTTATACCCCACCTGAGGGCCATCTTGCCCAGTTCCCTCAGCAGCGGGTTCCTGAAGAGCTCCCTCCTTATGAAGGTTGGAGCGAGGGGTATGCCCCCCAGACAGGCGTACACCAGCGGCCTGCCGAACGCCACGGCGCTGGCTCCCAGCGCCAGGGATTTGACGATGTGGGAGCCGTCGTACAGCCTACCCGATATTATGAGGCTGGTCTCTATCCCCCTCTCCCTGGCCCTCGCGATGGCCCCCAGGCAGGCGACGGTGGGGAGGCCCAGGTCTCTCATGCCAGCTATGGGGCTCATCCCGGTTCCCCCCTCCTTCCCGTCTATCGTTATGGCGTCCACCCCCTCCCTGCTGGCCACCTCTATCACCCTGTCAAGATCCCGGTAGGGCCCCGTCTTCAGGAACACCTTCACGCGGGGGAAGTTGTTCCTTATCAGCCTGATCTGGCTGGCCAGTATGTCCTCGGTGAACGTGCCCGGGGCCGAGTGCCTCTCGTAGTAGTCCTTGATCACCTTCTCCGGATCCTCCGGTATGTAGTAGTGGTCCCTTATCCTGAGGGCCACCTCCCTGCTCACCAGGACCTCGCCGCCCAGTCCCGGCTTGGCCCCCTGACCCGCCTTTATCTCGAACGCTATAAGCCCGTCCTCCACGTACCGATCGAAGTCAGGATCGGTGTAAACTCTCTCCCAGAGCTTCAGGTTCTCGTCCTCGACGCTCTGCTGTATGACGAGCCCCCCGTACCCCTCCAGGTTCTCCAGGTAGGCAAGGGCCCTCTCCTTGAACGAGGGCTGGTCGGTGAGCCTCTCATCGTATCCCCTGATGGCGGCTATGTTCTCCCCCAGCGAGTAGACGACGCCCATCTCGGCGCATCCCCTGGCTATCTTGGGGCCTATCAGGCTGTCTCTTAT
>WAOH01000101.1 GCA_015521385.1 Thermoproteota archaeon | reverse complement strand
CTTTCTAGCCCTGTCGTTGGTACTCGTGTTTGGTGCCGCCGTTTTTCCGCTATCGGCCCAGAAGAAGAAAGTCGTTGGTTTAGACGTAGCTCCCGGCAGAGTCAAGGATCTAGACGCCGAGATCGGTCAGAAGTACCTGAAGAAGCTGAAGGACTACCTGACCTCCTGGGGCTATGAGGTCAAGGAGCTCACCCAGCTGACCCCCGAGTCCCTGAAGGGAGTGGATGTACTGATAATCGGCAAGATGAAGGACTACAACAGCAAGTTCTCCCCGTCCGAGGTGCAGGCCATCGCCAGCTGGTTCAAGCAGGGAGGGAAGCTCCTCTGGGTGGGAGCTGACTCCGATTACGTCGAGCCCTACCTCAAACCCGAGGATGTGGGATTCAAGGCTGAGGAGCCCAACAAGATACTCTCAGCCGTGGGTTCGTCCATAAGGATAGAGTACGCGAGCTTGGAGGATCCCGAGTCCAACGCCGGCGCTGCCTACAGGGTCATAAGCTACAAGGCCAATCATCAGGGATGGGCCGCTGAGATAACCAAGGGAGCCGACAAGGTCCTCTTCCACGGTCCCACCCTGCTGGCCGGGTACAAGGACGGGAAGTTCGTTCCCTTCGATCAGGTCGTGAGCGACACGTGCGTCTGGCTCTACAGGAGCAGCGATAAGGGAACCGTGGTGAGCCACGACGGCATAGATCCCAAGGCTTACAGCGTGGGACAGACCGGCAGCTTCGTCGAGGCCGCTGCCGAGAAGATAGCCGTTGGCTCCACCTACAGCAAGCTGATAGTGACCGGGGAGTCCCTCCTCGGTGACAGGACCATAATAAGCGAGGAGTACCACGGCGTCAAGCTCCAAGGTCCGACCTTCGTGAAGAACGCTCTGGCCTGGGGCACCACCGTCGAGAGCGCCGGCCTGCCCATGGAGTGGATAGCGGCCATAATCGTGGTGATAATAATCGTCGTGGTCGGCGCCTATCTGGCCATGAAGAGGAAGAAGTCTTAAGTCACCCTCCCCCCTCTTTTTCCCGAAGGTGGTGCTCGTGAACGCTAAGTATCTGATTGTAGTGGTTGCGATTCTGGTGATTGCTGCTGCGGCCTTTTTCCTACTCCAACCAGGTGGTGGGACGACGACCACCGCTCAGCAGACCCAGAAGAAGGGAGTGGTCCTGAAGATAATAACCAGGCACGCCAGCGAGATTCAGGAGGTCACTAGGGAGAGGTTCCTCAAGACGGACATAGCCAAGAAGTACAACATAGTGGATCTCCAGTTCTACAGCCCCCACGTCGCACTCTGGAGGGACACCATACTCAAGCAGGAGCCTGACGTGGCTTGGGGCGGGGGACCCGCCCTGTTCAACGAGCTGATCAGGCAGGGACTCCTGGCCCCCATAACGGACCCCGACACCCTCAAGGAGGTGGAGAACCTACCCGATAAGATAGGGGGCTCCGAGATAAAGCACTACGAGAACGGGAAGCTCATGTGGGTCGCTGCTGCCATTTCCTCCTTCGGTTTCAGCGTCAACGAGCCCCTCCTCAAGAAATACGGTCTCCCGGAGCCCAAATCTTGGAGGGACTTGGCGAGCCCGGAGATGGCCAAGATCCTACCCAAACCGGCCATATCCTACGCTAGGGCCCTTACCTCCACCTCGCACACTAGGATATACCAGATAATCCTTCAGAAGTACGGATGGGACGAGGGATGGGAGATACTGGCTAGGATGGCCGCCAACGGCAGGCCGTACGGCGGGTCCGTTGAGGCCCTCACGGCCGTCGAGACCGGGGAGACCCCCATAGGCATAATGATCGACTTCTACGGGTACGGGGCCCAGATCGAGTTCCCGGGCCTGAAGTACATACTCCCCTACAACGAGTCCATAGTCAACGGCGACCCGATCGCCCTCCTGAAGACCTCAAAGCATCCCGACGCTGCGCAGGCCTTCATAAAGTGGGTGATATCCGTTGAGGGCCAGAAGATATGGCTCCACAAGAAGATAAACAGGATGCCCGTCAGGGCCGATGTGTTCGACACGCCCGAGGGTAAGGAGAGGCCGGACCTCAAGAGGGCCTACGAGCAGACCGTCAACAACATAGGCATACCCTTCGACGAGAAACTCGCCACGGAGATCCTGTTCTCCCTCAAGTACTACTTCGACTCGGTGTACTGCGATCCACACGACCAGCTCGTGAGGACCTGGGCGAAACTGGTCAAGGCCTACAAGGCGGGTAAGCTGACCGAGGAGCAGTTCAAGGAGTTCTCGAGGAAGCTTGGAAGCCCCCTCACGTGGACCGAGAACGGTAAGGAGGTCACCTTCACGCTTGAGTACGCTAAGCAGATAAACGAGAAGCTGAGAGACACGGCCTTCGCCAACAAGATGCAGAAGATCTGGAGACAGGCCGCCGTGGAAAGGTACGAGAGGCTCTACGAGGAGATACCCAACCCGTGATCCTCTTAACCCCTAAATTTTTTCACTGTCCTTCTCTCGAACCATAACTTTTTTAGAATTCCCCTCACTGGTGAAGGGGGCGAAGAGGATGCCTTATATGAAGGTAGGGGATCTCCTGAAGGGGTACGGCTTCATAAGCGTCACGCCCGATAAGACCGTGAGAGAGGCGGCGAAGGTAATGGCGAACAAGGGAATAGGTTTCCTGGTGGTCGTGGATTCGAGTGATCCCCGAAAGGTGGTCGGAGTTCTCTCGGAGAGGGACATCATCAGGGCCCTGGCAAGCAACAAGGAGGACGCAAAGGTGGAGGAGCTCATGACAAAGGATGTCGTCACGGTCAAGGACACCGACACGCTTTACAAGGCAGCCAAGCTCATGAGGGAGCACGGCATCAGGCACTTAGTCGTGGTCAACGAGGACGGTATCCCTGTGGGGGTGCTCAGCATCAGGGACCTGACCTACGAGGAGGGCGCGCTCAAGGCCCTCGCCGAGGAGATAGAGAGCGAGTTCTCCCTCTGAGGTAGGTGTAATAGAACCAGACCGCATCGTACTGCTGCTGGGTCTCTATGGAGCAGGGCCTGATGGACCTGAGGTGTTCGATGGCCTCGTCGGGTTGCATCCCCCTCGAAACGAAGTAGGCTGCCAGGACGGTACCCGTCCTCCCGCACCCTGCTAAGCAGTGAACCAGCACCTTCTTTCCCTCCCCAACTTTCCGGTTGATCAGGTCGACTATCTGGGCTAGGAGCTCTATCGGCGGGGCCGAGAAGTTCTCTACGGGGAAGAAGTAATGCTCCATGCCCAGCTCCCTCATCCTCTCGATCACCCGCTCATCGTATTCCTCGGGTCCCACGAGCGATATCACGACCTTTATCCCCTTGTTGGCGAGCCACTCGATCTCCTCTGGCGAGTAGAGGAGAGCTGATCCTGCCACATACTCATCCACGAAGGAGAAGTTCCCCGGTCTCTTCAACCTCACACCGGCCAGGCCATGTGCTTGAACGCTATAACCCTTAACACGTCCGATGCGTCCTCGACAGCGTCTATCATGTTCTCAAAGAGCTCCACGAAGTCCCTCAGGTTCATGAGCTTGACCACATCCATCTGCACGTGAAGGAGCTCCTCCATGGCCTGCTGATGCAGCTCGTCGAAGACCGATTCCAGCGTGTCGATCTCACTCACTATATCCAAGGATGACTCGATGTCCTCCCTCATGATCTCTATGGCCCTGAACAGCCTGTTGGAAATCCACTTGGAGACCTTGGCCATCTCCCCCATGAGCTCCCTTATCCTCGGGGGTATGTCGTCCGGCTCGAGGGTCCTGAGCCTCCTGGATGCTCCCAAGGCGAAGGAGGCTATCCTGTCCACCCTACCGACGAGCCTAGCGAAGTCGGCCTTGTCCTGGCCGGAGAGGCTGCTGAACCAGAGCTGCCTGTCTATGGCTATCCTGATCTCGTCCGCCTGTCTCTCGTATTCCTTAACCATCTTGAAGCTCCTCTCATCCTTCACCCCCCTGGAATAGCCGCTCACCATGTCAGCGAAGCTCTCCACCGCCTTAACCACCTTGGACGCGTGCTCCACCACCATATCGTAGGCGGGCCAGAATGGCCTCGTCTCCTTCATCAGGAAGATGAGGAAGGACCCGGCGGCCATCATGAGGGCTGTGAGCATGAAGGTACCGCCGAACCCGTAGACCTCGCCCACCGCGCCCAAGGTCAGGGCCCCGGTCATGTAGCCGAAGTCCCTGAGCGACGTGTACAGGCCCATGGACCTCCCCCTCACCGTGGGAGGGGCGGCGTCGGCCGAGATGGCCGGGAGGATGGGGTAATAGAGGCCCACCCCCAACCCCAGAGTGATGGAAGCTAGGGCCAGGTAGAGGGGATCCCTCAGGGAGTGCAGGAGGTATATGCTGACGGCCTTCACCGAGAAGCCCATGAAGATGGGGATCCTCCTCCCGAATACATCCGATATCCTCCCGGAGAATGGCATCAGGAGGGCCCAAGACAGGGTGTTCAGACCCTGTATGAAACCTATCTGAGTGGCGCCGAACCCCAAGGAACTAAGATACAGGGGCAGGAGTCCCCAGATGAGCGCGTCCGAGAACTGGGCGACGTGGCCGAGGAAGTAGGTGAGCCTCAGGGTCCCGCTCCTCAGGCACATGGAGTAGGCCTGAACCGTGGGTATCTCCTCACCCCTCTCCTCCTCGACCCTCGTCTCGGAGATGCCCGACACGGAGAGGATCAGGGCCAGTGCCGAGGCGACCAGCGTGATGTAGAAGGCATCGGGTATGCTCCTGACCTCCGATACGTAGCCCCCTAGGAAAGATCCCGCGGTGTACCCGCCGTAAACCGATGCCTCCATTATACCTAGGCTGAGCCCGTGCCTTTCCCTCCCTCCCGCCTCCGACAGAACTATCATCACGCCGGAATCGACCAGCCCCTGACTCCACCCCATCATAAGGGATGCGGTGGCCACCGTCAGCAGGTCCCTGCTGTAGATGAGCAGTAGAGTCCCGGCGAAGAACATCCCTGCCCCCAAAACGACGGCTACCTTCCTGCCCAGCTTGTCGGCCAGGTATCCAGCCAGCAGATCGGCCAGGCCCTTGAAGGCACCGAATGAGAGGATTGGGAGGAGCACGACGAAGAGGTAGGAATAAGTCTCCTGGACGAATCCACCCACGTACAGCGGGAGGACTGCCCTCTGCACACCCATGCCCGCCCCTATCGATAGGGCAGTCATGGCAGCTGAGATCATTATCCTGCCGGAGTCTCTCCCGCTCAATCCACGGATCACCTGAGGGCTTCGAACTCCTCCCTTAGGAACTCGGGTAGAAGGACGCATACCTCCCTATAAAAATCGACCCGGGAGTTGGCCCTGACGCACTCGCAGAACTGGGGCACCCACTGGAGTAGGTGGTCCTCTAGGAAGGACCTGGCCTCCTCCAAGGCCTCCTCCTCGCCAAGCAGGTAGAGGTAACGGAGGAACTCGAGCTCCGCGGATATGTGCTCCGGGAGGTCCTTGAACTCGTCAGACACGTCCACGCCGAAGGCTCTCATCCTGTCCTGAACGTCCACGGCCAGGTGGGACATGAGCACCTTGTCCTCGGTCCTGTACACCGACTCATAGGGGGGGCAGGGGATCTCCTTGCCGAATCTGAAGAGCCTCACGTACTCCTGATTCATCAGGTGAGGATCATCAACCCTTAAATCAGCTTGGGGCCACCTTTCCCTAACCTTCTCCAGTAACGGCTCCATCTCCCTGACCCACTCATCTGTGGGCCTCATGAACGCCAGTGTGAAGAACTCGAGTAGCTCAGCAGCCTCCTCTCTCTTGCTCATAGTCTGGGGTGGAAGCCCGCCATATTAAGGTTATCTAAGGCAGCCGAGCGGCAGGTATCTCTCACTTACACCTTTTATCTTCCTCAGCGAGCCCTCGAGCTCGAGAATGACTTGAGAATCGCCCTCGACGAAGCTAACATCCACGCACACGCCCTCGGTGTGGTGATGCGTCCTCGTCACCACGCAGCTCCCGTACCTCTCGAGCACCTTGGAGACGAGCTCACTGCTCCTTCCCTCCGATACGACCACCAGTATCCCCTTGCACCTGTGAGGGGTCAGTAGGTGGGCCCTGTCCTCGATGACCTCCGCGATGATGTTCTGTATCAGGGAGGACCTGCTCATTCCCAGCCTAGAGGAAAGCTCATCTATCTTATCCACCAGATCCTCGGGAAGGGAGATACCGAACCTCCTCTTCATTCTATTACCTTCCCCTCACTAGGGATATCAGGTAGAACCCCAGCATGACGATGCCTATAACTCCGGAGGGCGCCAGCCCGGTGGCCACGCTTATCAGCAGGCCCATCAGGCCGCCGGCGAGGGACAGGAGGAATCCGAGCATCACCGCCACCCTGCCGCTCTTGGCCAGGGCCGAGGCCGTTATTCCGGGAAGGAGGACCATGACGTGCTCTACCACGAATCCTACAGCCTTCAACAGTCCCACCGTGGCTATGGCAAGGGATGCGACCATCATGTCATCGTAGAGGGAAGCCTTGACCCCTGAAAGCCTGACGAAGTCCCGGTCCACTCCGATCAGTATGTGCTCCCTCAGGAAGGGGACCGTGAGGATCAGGACAATGGCGGAGACGGCGACCGTGAACCAGATGTCCTGCCACGTCACCAGCAGCGGATCCCCGATTATGTACGACCAGACGCTGGTCTCCATCGGGAAGGCGGTCAGTATGAAGTAGAGGGATATGGTGGTGAGGGAGACGCTTATCGAGACGAATATGGCGGTGGCCGAATCCGGCCTGACCCCCCTAGATATGAGGAGGGAGACCGTGGACACCAGTATGAGGCTGAAGACTATAGAGCAGATCTCGAAGGGGCATCCCAGCAGGTTCATCGTTATCATGGCCAGCAGGGCGGAGAGGAGGGCGGAGTGAGGAAGAGCCCCGGCTAGGAAGAGGAGCCTCCTCGCAACAACGACGGGGCTGAGCACCCCGTAGACGATGGAGGCGAGGCCAACCACTATGACCCATCTGGGGTCCAGTATCAGCTCAAACGGCATAGCCATCCACCACGTGAACGCACTTCTCGACTATGAACACGCTCCTCCCGTACACCCTGCTGAGCAGCTCCTCCCTTATGACCTCGCTCGGCGGGCCGAGTGCGACTATACCCCTGTTCACCACCATTATCAGCTTGGCCCTGTCGAGGAACATGCTGGGATCGTGGCTGCTCACCATCACCAACTTGGAGGAGGACATCTCCTTTATCATCCTGACCAGATCAACCCTCCCCATCGGGTCCACGGCCGTGAGGGGTTCGTCCATTATCAGGATGGAGGGATCCCACACCAAGGCCCTGGCTATGAAGACCCTCTGCCTCTGGCCCCCTGACAGCTCGGACAGCGGCTTGTCAGCTACATCCCCGACCCCCATCCTCTCGAGCGCCGATTCTATCCTCTCCCCCTCGTCCTTGGGGAAGGAGAGCCTGGGCGGCCTCCTCCTCAGGGCTATGGCCGACTCGACTATCTCCCTGACGCTGACCGGGAAGCTGTAGTCCTCTCCCCTCCACTGGGGGACGTAGCCTATGAGCCTCCCTGCTCTCTCGGGCCTACCGGTCACGTCCTCTCCGTTGACTAGGACCCTCCCCCTGACGGGTATCAGTCCCAATATCGCCTTAAAGAGGGTGGTCTTACCGGCGCCGTTGGGACCCATCACCACCACGAGACCGGGCCCCTCCAATCGGAAGTCTTCGTTGGAGAAGATCTCCTCGTCACCGTAGCTCACTCCCAGCCCCTTCGCCTCCAGGGTCAGCGCGCTCATCGTGCACGAATGGGGTACATCAAATATAAAGGAGTGCACACTCCTAAGGGCGATGAGGGCGGGCGCTCTGTTACTGCTGCTGGCACTATCGATGGCGGTCCAATCGGCTGATGGCTCACCTAGGGGCCTCAATGTGGTCGTGACCTTCTCCAACCTGAAGTACGATGTGGACCTCTTGGCGTGCCCCTCTGACAGGGTGGAGTCGCTGGTCCCGCCCGGCGTGGATCCGCACGACTACGAGCTCAAGCCGGAGGACATAAACGCGCTCAAAGAGGCGGACATCATAGTATCCACGGCCCACGCTCCCTTCGAGAGGCTCATCAGGGATAAGGTCGCCTCGGGGGAGGTAAAAGCCGAGTTGGTGGAGATACCCAAGCTGGGACTGAGGATATTGGTGAATCCAGCGACCAAGCAACCCAACTACCACATGCCCATCTACGATCCCGACAACTACCTCACGTTCATGGGGCGCCTGAGCGAGATAATGGCGCGGGAGAACCCCGAATGCGCCTCCCAGTACAGGGAGAGGTACGAGCAGGTGAGGAAGAGGATCTCGGAGATAAAGGAAGCGGCTCCTCACCTGAACTCCTCGGCTGTCGCGGTGAGCCCGGTCGCCCAGTACGCGGTCGAATGGACCGGAGTGAAGGTGAAGTACCTGCTCCTTAAGGAGAGGGGAGTGCCCGCAACGCCTCCCGAGCTGGCGGAGATAAGGAGGAGGGCTCTCTCCGGTGAGATAGGGATCTTCGTGTTAGTTGGAAAGGCGCAGACCCCTCTCAACAGGAAGGCCGTGGAAATGGCCGAGGAGATGGGCATACCCTGGATTATTATCCCATCACCGCTCGAGCCTAGGAGCACCCCAGAGAAGCTTGAGGACGTGGTGAGGGCCCTCTCCAACGTGGGAGAAGTCAGATCAACGGGAGTAGGATACGGATACGTTCCGCTGGTCGTCACAGTGTTTGTGATCGTCGCCTCGCTATCTGCAGCGATCTACCTGCTGAGGAGGCAGCCTACGTGAACCTAATTAGGTAGGCCTAGCCCCTTGGCTAGATGAGTGAGTGGGCTAGGAGGGCTCATCACTATCTCAACGTGACCGGGAGGTTCAGGGGTTTCAGGAAGCTGAGCGACGGGCAGAGGTACGAGGTCGTGAAGGAGGGCCTCCAAGAGTTCCTCGAGCAGAACCCCCTCACTAGGGAGGAGGCCGAGGAGGCTCTGGAGTGGTTCCTCTCTAGGAGGAGGGTCCACGAGGCCCGAGCCCTAGCGAAGCTCATGAAGCTCAAACTCGGGAGGAGGAAGTGATCGCATCCAGAGCTACCTGAACCGCCCTCTTGATGGTCGCCAGTGGGAGGCTGGGGACCGGCTTATTCATCTTCGAGGCCATCTCGGAGGAGTAGGGGACGTGGATGAAGCCGGCCGGGACCCCAAGGCCCATGATGTCCAGGATCCTCAGCGTCTTGTACATGACGTAGTTGCACAGGTACGTCCCGGCCGAGTAGGACAGGAAGGCGGGTATGCCCTCCCTCCTGATGGCCTCCACAATCTCCCTGGTAGGGAGCGTGGAGAGGTAGCACGTCGGCCCATCCGGATCTATGGGCACATCCACTGGTTGATCTCCATCGTTATCGGGGATCCTCGCATCTATCAGGTTAATCGCGACCCTCTCGACCCTGATAACAGGCCTCTCTGGCGCGAGACCGAGGTTGAGCACGGCTTCGGGCCTGAGCTCCCTTATGAGATTCTCCAGCCTCTCACCAGCCCTCCTGAACGAGACCGGCAGGACTTCGCCGGCGACCTCATCGCTCACGAGCTGCTCGACCAGTTCACTGGTGGGATTGGAGGGCACATCACCCCAGCTCTCGAACCCGGTTATCAGGATCATGGGATCACCCCAGGGGGCTCGGGTCGGCACTGCGTCTTCACGACTCCGCGCCCCTTCGCCACCTCATCGCCCCCGGATCCCCACACGACGTAAAGAAAAACATCACCAGACTACCCTGGAGATCAGTACCCTCGCACTGACCTCATCCAACCGGAGCCACTCATCGAAGGTCATGCTCCATCCCACGGCACCAGCGTTCTCCTCGACCTGCTCCGGGGTCTTCGCTCCCGGTATGACTATCACGCTATCGCTCGTCCTGAGCAACCAGTTCAGGGCGACCTGGGAGGGGGTCTTCCCGTATTTCTCCCCTATCTCCCTCAGCACCTCTACTACGCCGTATATCTGCTTGAAGTTCTCCGGGTGGAACAGGGCAGATCCCCTCCTCACGTCCTCGAACTCTGGCAGGTTATCGGGGGTGTACTTGCCGGTCAGGGCACCCTTGGCTAGGGGCGACCAGGCGATGACGCTCAGCCCGTATGCCTCGGCGTAGGGAATTATCTCCTTCTCCGCATCCCTCTCCACCAAGTTGTATCTGACCTGATCGCTCACGATGTCCTCGGTGGACAGGCACGACCAGGCAGAGTCCACCAGCTCCACGGGGAAATCGCTCAGCCCGATGTAGCGGATGACCCCCTGATGGACCAGCTCCTCCAGCGCGCGCATGTACTCGCATGTGGGGAAGTTGTTCCAGAGGGGAGGCCAGTGGACCTGCATCAAATCTATGTAGCTGGTGCCCAACCTCTCGAGACACCTCTTAGTCCCCTTGAGGACGTCGTGTCTGGACAGGAACTCCCCCGGGAGCTTGGTGGCTATGACCACATCCTCCCTCACTCCCAGCTCCTTGAGGGCCCTGCCGAGGAACTGCTCGCTCAGTCCTCGTCCGTAGACGGCCGCCGTGTCGAAGAAGTTTATCCCAACCTCTATGGCCTTCTCCACTATCGACTTGGCCACATCGTATTCCTTAACCCCCCAAGAGTCACTGAACTGCCAGGTGCCCAGACCAACAGCTGACACCTTTATATCGGAAGTACCGAGGTACCTGAACTCCATATGAACCTCTAGCGGCGCTCCCTTAAATGGATTCATGCTCAGATTCATGCTCAAAAAACAAAACACTTATTACTCTCCACCCCGAGGGGGAGCTGAGGGCAAATGGACGAAGTGGAGCAAATAGGACTCAACTGGGATCGCTTCTCCCAGAGGATAAGGGAGGACCCCTATGAGTTCCTCGAGCTCGGTCCTGAGGAGCTCAGGAGGGTTATAATGGAGAACTTGACCCCTCTAGCGAAGTTCTTGGGCGTGAGGGCTATAATATACGAGTGCGGCAGGTGGTACGCGAGAATAGAGAGAATAGAGCTTGACGACGAGGAACCGGAGCTGAGCGAGGTGATGGACAAGGAGTGCTACGTCTCCTTGGAGGACGAGAACGGGTGCGATGTGGTGGTCTTGGCGATCAGGGAGGACGAGACGGGTGATGTGGAGGCATTCGCCCGATCCGCCGGCGAGATCTTGGAGATAATATTCAACGGGAAGGCCTGCGAGAATCAGGATGTCCCGTGGGACGACTTCCAGTGGTGATACGCGTATATTTTTCACCCTCTCCCCCAGCTTATGGGGCTCAGTTCCATCGGAACCGCCGATGAACTCGAGGTCAGTGTACTGGCTGAGGAACATGCATCTGGCATGTTCTGGGCTCAGCACGGGATATCTTTCCTATTGAAGGTCCGCTCCGACGGACAGGTGCACGAGATCCTCTTCGATACCGGGAACAGCTGGGAACCCATCGCCCATAACCTCAGGCTGATGGGCGAGGATGTCTCGGGAATCAAGGCCGTGGTACTCTCGCACAGGCACTACGACCATACTGGCGGTCTGAAGGGGCTCCTCGTCGAACTGGGCAGGGAGATCACGATAATATCGCATCCGGATCTCTTCAGACCCAATTTCGTGCTCCCCCTAAGGGAGATAGGGATGCCCTTCGCTAGGGAGGAGCTCGAGGGCTTGGGAGCGAAGTTCCTCCTTACTAGGGACCCCCTAGAGGTGGTGCCCGGCGTCATCACGACGGGAGAGGTTCCACGAACATCGGATGTCGAGAGGGAGATGACCATAGAGACCTACACGGTGGACGACGAGGGGAGGATCGTCAGGGACCCGATGCTCGATGACGTTTCCCTCATAGTGAGGCTGGAAGGGGGATCTGTGGTCCTGACCGGTTGCTCCCACGCGGGCGTGATCAACATAGTGAGGAGATCGTCCGAGATAGCCGGTCCGGTCAAGGCGGTTGTGGGCGGCTTCCACCTCATCAGCGCGTCTGAGGAGAGGATCGAGGCGACCGTCGAGGCGCTCCGAGAGATGGGAGTGGAGCGGGTGATCACGGGCCACTGCACGGGCTTGGCCGCGGAGTGCGCGTTCAGGAGGTCATACGGGAAGGGGTTCAAGCAACTGGCCGCGGGGAGGGTATTCAGGTTCCACTCGTTCAGATGACGTCAGACAGGTAGAACTCGATCATGTTCCCCTTCCTCCTCTCCCAGACGAGGCCGCTCCTCTCCAGTACGTTGAGGTGCCACCTCAGGCTGCCCAGGCTCATCCCGAGGTCCTTGGCCATCTGCCTCAGGTAGGCGCCGGGGTTCACCCGGAGGTACTCTATGATGGCTCTCCTAGCGCTGCTGGAAGCGATCCCGCTACGGCGTGACATTATCACCTTCAGCTGACACTCCTCCCGCTCACAGCATCCCGACTCCTCCACGAGCACGAGCTGACCGGTCAGGGAGGACAGGAACCCCGCCACGAATCCCCTGAGGAAGTTACACCCTCCCAGTCCTCCCTGCTTCCTCACCTCCTCGGCCCCTCTCACCCTGAGGACAGCTCCCTCGGGCCCGGCATCCAGGAGATCCATGCTCTCGGTCATGTTCAGGTGAGAGTTCACCTCCTCGAGAGCGCTCCACGGGTTGATAGATGGATCTACATCTTTCACGGCCTCCCCCACCCTCTCACCCAGCCTCAGCCCGAACATGTAGATCAAGAGCCCTCCCTCGGGTGTGGATGTCTCTATCAGGCTCATCAGGGAGGAGCAAGCGCTCCTCAACAGGTGACTGGAAGACGGTCCCAGAACCCTCTCAAGCACTTCTTCAATTCGATCCCTTCTATCCGGCCTATCCAAGCTCATTTGATCTCTACTAGTGAGTAATTACTTAAATGGATTACTGGGAGTTAATTTCTAGAGTTTCTAGACGATCGTGCCATACTTGTTATTCAAATCATATGATCCACCCTTGAGGTGATCTGTCTTGGCTAAGAGGCTCATGATAGTTGTAAGCAAGGGTACTCTGGATATGGCCTATCCTCCCCTCATACTGGCCCAGATAGGGGCGGCCATGGGCATGGAGGTCGGCCTCTTCTTCACGTTCTGGGGCTTCGACATAATCAGGAAGGACAGGGTGGATAACCTCAAGGTGACTCCAGTCGGGAACCCATCGATGGGGATGCCCAACATACTGGCCATCCTCCCCGGGATGACCGCGATGGCCACCAGTATGGTGAAGAAGAAGATAAAGGAGCTCAACATGCCCACGATCAGGGAGATGATCAAGGAGTGCAAGGACTTGGGGGTGAAGTTCTACGCCTGCTCGACCACGATGGAGATGTTCGGGCTGAAGAGGGAGGACCTGATAGAGGAGGTGGATGACGTCGTCGGTGCAACCACATTCATGAACATGGCGATGGAAGACGCTGTCGTGATGTTCGTCTGACGCGCCCGTCCGGGGCCGCCCACCATCCATCCCCTCTACCCTTCTTCCCTTCCATCCTCCACGACCCGAGCGGTGGGTCGTCATTCCACTCCGTACCTGCTAAGGGTCTCCTGCCTGGTGAGGAAGGTCCTCCTCGCCACCCTCCTGTAGACCACCTCTATGAGGGCGAAGGCCGCTACAGTCGCCCATATGGTGTAGAAGACCTTCGGGTCCTTCTGCCACTGGTAGTACATGAGCAGCGAGAATATTGCGAGCACAACCAGCAGGCTGAAGGCCACGAACGGTTTGCTGGCTCCCGTCCTGTCGATCAGCCTGAGGTGTGATATTATGGCGAATATGTAGACCAGCAGGAAGGTCGCGCTGCATATTGCAGCGATGCCATCTATGTCGAAGAGGAGGGCGAAGAGCAGTCCGAGGCCAGCGGTTATGTAGAGTCCCTCCGGGGCGGAGAACCAGGTCTTCCTCTCGAACACCGGCGGGAGCTCGCCCTTCCTCGCCAAGGCGTAGGCTATGTTGGCTCCCCCGTACAGGGTGGCGTTGGTGGCCGAGGAGGTGGAGAAGAGGGCGCCGATGGATATGAAGGCGAATCCCAGACTGCCTAGGAACGGCTTCGCGGCCTCGGCCAGGGCGTACTCCTTGGCCCTGACCAGCTCCTCAACCGGCAGGTTGCCGACCGCCACCACGGCTATTGAGACGTAAACCACGGTGACTATGAGGAGGCTCAGGTATATCGCCTTGGGGACGTTCCTCTGGGGGTCCTCGATGTCCTCCGAGGCGTTGGTTATCAGGCCGAACCCGGTGTAGCTCAGGAAGAAGATGGTCGCGGCGTAGACGGCACCCATCACGTGACCGGGATCCAGCTGAGGGGTCACGTAATCCGGATTTATGGTCCAGAGGCCGCCCAGCACGAAGACCCCCAGCACGAGGAGCTTGCCCAGCACTATGAAGGACTCGGCCCTCCCCACCGCCTTGGACCCGAAGAAGTTCAGCGCCGTGAACACGGCCACGACCGCGACCTCAACGGTGCCGAACAGCAGCGGATTCCCCTCCAACCCCACCAGCGCCAGGAAGTAGCCAGCGAAGGCGTTGGCGAATAGGGAGAGGGACACTACGTAGCTCATCCACATGAGGAAGGCCAGGGTCCCAGTTATCTCGTTGTCCCCTATCCCCCTGAGGATGAACTCTATCGGGCCGGCGTTGGATATGAAGCGGGCCCCGAGCTTGGCGTAGTTGTAGGCCACCAGGTAGGCCGCCAGTGAGGAGAGGATGAAGGCTAGGGGGAGATCCCTGCCGGCTACCTCGGCGCCGACCCCCAGTATGGAGAATATGCTGGCGCCTACTATTATCCCCACGGCGATGGAGGTGGCCTCCCACAACGAGAGCTTCTTTCCTCTCATGATGATCCCTTCGCGACGGACCGGTCGCATCAACGGTGTAATCTTAAATCCTTGATCTCCATCATCCGTCGGGTCGACATGACTGAGCTGAAACCCGAGACCATCAGGGCGCTTCTGGAGTTCCAGAGGAACGAGATAACCGAGTACAACGTCTACCTCACCCTGGCCCAGCGGGTGGACGAGGAGAACAGGAAGGTGCTGGAGAGGATAGCCAGGGACGAGCTCAGGCACTACTCAATCCTGAGGAAGTACACAGGCAGGGATGTCGAGCCGGACGCCAAGAAGGTACTGCTCTACTCCCTGATATCCCGGATCTTCGGGGTAATATTCGCCATCAAGCTCATGGAGAGGGGAGAGGAGCTCGCCCAAGAGGGATACGAGAGGATAATGGACGAGGTGCCCGAGGCAGCCACCATCCTGCAGGAGGAGGAAGACCACGAGGACAGGCTCGTAAGGCTGGTCAGGGAGGAGAGGGTAGAGTACGTGGGGTCCATGGTCTTGGGCCTAAACGATGCCCTGGTGGAGCTGACCGGAGCGCTGGCCGGCCTCACGTTCGCCCTCCAGAACGGCAAGCTCATAGGTGTCGCGGGCCTGGTGATGGGCATAGCCGCCAGCCTGTCGATGGCCGCCTCGGAGTACCTCTCTAAGAGATCCGAGGGAGTCGGGGATCCGCTGAAGGGGGCCCTCTACACGGGAGTGGCCTACATAATCACTGTGGCCCTGATGGTCCTCCCCTTCCTTACGATCCCCAACCCCTACACCGCCCTGGTCTCCATGCTGGGCGTGGCCGTGGTGATAATAGGGCTGTTCTCCTTCTACGTTTCGGTGGTCAAGGACCAGTCGTTCAGGAGGATGTTCCTTGAGATGCTGGCCATAAGCCTGGGCGTGGCGCTGGTCTCCTTCGCCGTGGGCTGGGCGGTGAGGGTGATCTTCGGCATAGAGGTATGAGTCCGGGACCACGAATTCGCTGCAAAAAGTAGAGGATAGAGAGGGTAAGGTCAGCGCCGGTTGTCCTTCAGCAGCAGGTAGAAGAGGGCACCGACGGCTGCCAGCAGGGGAATCAGGAATATGGCAGTTATGATGTAAAGCCCCGGCATGTCGGCGAGGGTGTTCGCGTTGGTCGTGAGCAGGGCCTGCTTGAATATCTCCGGCAGGGAGTTCACCACCTCGGGCTGGGCGATGAAGTACGGTAGCTGGCTGTGCATGTTGAGAAGCTCACCCACTAGGACCGTGGTCAGCGCGACGGGACCTCCTACCTTGGCCCAGCTCAGCTGGCTGCTCTCCAGCCCGTCGCTCCTGAACACCTCGTATATGACGACGAACTGAGCCAGGACTAGGAGCATCTTGAGCAGGAAGAGCCAGCTGAAGTCCCTCTCGCCTGGCTTGCCTATGAGAGCCCCGAAGATGTTGTAGAACTTGTAGGGAGTTGTCACGAGGCTCACAGCGTACCAGGCGCCGAAGAACATCATCAGGGCCAGGGAGGCGAATCCGTAGCTGGCGAACCTGTTGACCAGCTCTAGGTACCTCCCCCTCAGCTCATCACCCACCGACTCGTACCTGATGGCATATACGGTGACCAGCATCAACGAGCCGGCTGCCAGGGCCCCGAAGACGCTCTTCAGGTAGAGTGGCGCGAAGGTCGGGTTCATCAGGGCCTCAACCACGTCCAAGTACGGCTTAGGCTTCAGGTGCAGGCCGGTGGGCACATTCAGGAAGGCGAAGACCGCGCGGAAGCCGAAGGGTATCAAGTACCCGGCCAGGGCCATCAGCCCTCCCACCGCCAGGTGGACCTGAGCCGATGTCCTGTCCCATAGGTACCAGTACAGCACTATGGTCAGGAACCTGAGGGCTATCATCAGGACCGCGAGGCCGAAGGGGACCCATGTGAGGTGTCCTGCCAGCCCTATGAACTGGGGATAGAAGCTGAGGAGCATGACCGTGAAGGCGGTCCCGAAGACCCCGGATATGGCGTAGGTGCTTGCGTAGTACCTCATCAGGACCCTGGCCCTGTCCATCAGGAAGTCGTCGTTCCTCTTCCTCGCCAGCCACTCCATCAGCGGGATGAAGGTCGCCACGGCCATGTCCAGATTGACCAGCACTATGTGAATGCCGAAGGAGAGGGATATCAGGGCGGATATGGGCAGAGGAGCCTGCATTCAGATCACCTCCTCCACAGGAACCAGTAGACCGCCAGCACCAGCACCACCAGTATAATCGTCAGGTATGCAGCGACGCCCATCAGCTGCCAGGCCGGTGGTGAGTTGATGGTGAGCTCCGTCTGGACGTCCATTATCCCGTAGATCGCCCAGGGCTTCCTGCCCATCTCCCTGACCCCCCATCCGAGGAAGCTGGTGATCTGGGCTATGGCGGGTGATATCACAGCGATCCACAGGGCCCACCTGGGCCACTCCCTTCCCCTGAATGCGTAGAAGACGGCCAGGAGACCTATTAGCCCGAGGAGAACACCGAGCCCTATCTTGGTGTAGTAGAGGTAGTGGATAAGGAGTGGCGGCCTGTATTCCGGAGCTATGACGTCGTAGGATGGTAGCTTCGCGTTGGGGTTGCCGTATGCAATCAGGGGCATGATCTGGTCCACCAAATGCTCCATCCCGAACATGGCGGGTATGCTCGTTATCTTCGTGGTGGTGGCCTCCATGGCTGCGAACTTCTCGGGGTTGAACTTGGCGACGGCCTCCCCCATGGCGTGCCCGAAGCCCGTGCCCTGTAGGGCTATCATCACCAGAGCAACGACAGCGGCGAACTTGATCGCCCTGAGGAAGTACCCCCTGTCCCTGTCGTCCCTCGAGGTCCTGAGGAGCCTGAGCGCGTAGCCGCCCAGCAGGGTGAAGGAGGACACGGTCAGGGCAGCGCCGAGGGCGTGCACGTAGGTCGCGAGGTAGCCCTTGGACAGGAAGGTGATCATGTAAGTCCCGGCGTTCCTCACCGTGTTCGCAACGATGGCGTCTATCACGCTCTTGAGCGGGACAGAAGAGAGGGTCTTGAGTGCCTCGGGCCTGAGGACAGCTGCCAGGGTGCTCTGGCCGACGGTCTTGCTTGCGAAGGCCTCGCTCATCAGGACCCTGACCAGCCCCGAAGGGAGGGTCACGGTCACCTGCTGCGGGTTGGCGCTTATCACCTTCGCCCCGACGGCTGCCAGCTTGTTCACATCTATGGCCTGAGCGATCTGGGCCGGGACGAATAGCAGGACGTCCGGCGGCGCCCAGCTCGAGGGTCCGACCAGCGGGTCGTAGTGGGCTATGACGTTGACAGGGGCCTGCATGAAGGAGTTGACGCTCAGGATCATGGCACCGGAGTACCAGGCCCCGATGAAGGCAAGTATCCCTATCATCAGATGGGTCCTAGGGGAGACCTTGTCCTCGGCGTAGAAGTACATGTAGACGAAGACGGCCTCCATAATGAAGGCGAATATCTCCATGTAGAGTGGGAAGTAGATGTACCTGCCCGCGGCCTCCGTGAGGTTCGGCCACAGGAGAACCAGCC
>WAOH01000100.1 GCA_015521385.1 Thermoproteota archaeon | reverse complement strand
CACTATATCGGCGATCTCGCTGACCGTTACCCAATCCTCGTTCCCGACATTGAATACCTCTAATCTCTTACCAGATCTGGAGAACCACTTCCACAGGTGAATATTTGCGTTGACCACGTCCGTGACGTAGATGTAGCTCTTTCTCTGAGTACCGTCTCCTAGGATTACTAGCCTAGAGGGATCTGCCTTCAGCTTTCTGATGAAGTCAACAATGACTCCATGGGAAGATCTGGGCCCTACAACGTTTGCCAGCCTGAGAATCAGGGCCCTGATACCATAAGTGGATGAGTACATGCTGACGGCCTGTTCGGCCATCAGTTTGGTCCATCCATAGACACTAATTGGTTTAGGAGGGTGATCCTCGGGTGTGGGTATCACTTCGGCATCGCCGTAGACCGTGCTGGAGCTGGCCAGCACGAAGAGGTCTGCGTCTCCTCGTCTAGCCATCTCCAAGACATTAAACGTGGTCAGGACGTTGTCCTTCAGTTGACCCATTGGATTTGAGCCACTTGTTCTCACATCGGGGTTTGCAGCATAGTGGAATATCAGATCCCCCCTTTCCGCTAGAGACATCCAGTCTCCCGCAATCGATAGATCCTGCTCGATGAAGGAAAAACCAGGTTCACCCAGATACTCCATCAGGTTCTCCTTCTTCCCTCGGCTCAAATTATCTAGGACGAGGACCCTATCAACCTCTTTCAATAGTGCTCCAGCGAGATGGCTGCCTATGAAACCCGCACCACCCGTTACTATCGCTTTCATTCTTCCCCCTCACCCTCAGACACGATCTCGTGATATAAAGAGAGGATCTTAGGGGCCACTTGGCTCACATCGTACTTCGTGACGAGCTCACGGCCCCTAGCCGATAAATATCCATAGGAGGCTCTCAGAGCCTCCAGCGCATCTCTCAGGCTTCGGGGATCATTTGGATCGAAATACACGGCTGAATCCCCGAAAACAGATCTGTGATTGGGTATGTCAGATAGGATCGCGGGCCTCCCAAGAGCTAGGGATTCGAGGACTACGGTGGGAAGACCTTCGCTCTTTGAGGGGAGGATTAGCGCATCGGAGTCGTGGATTGCCCTCCAGACATCTGCTCTGTTGTCTAAAACCCCGACGAGCTGCACCCTTCTTTCCTCAATCATCCTACCTGCCGCCTTCCTGATCTCCTCCTCGAGGGGACCCTTGCCGATTACAGTCAAATCCACATCCTCCAATCTGGATAGGGCCCTAACGAGCTCTAGTATCCCTTTCCTTTCGGTTAGGGAACCGACGAAGATTAGCCTCAACCTAGGTCCCGGTTGCCTCTCCACCACATTTCCGACAGCGGACACTATCTCCCCAATATCTATGAAGTTCGGTATCAACCTGATCCGTCGATCGCTAACACCCATTTTCCTGAGGTAATCCCTGTCAGCGTCTGTAAGCGCGATCACGAAGGCGGCCTTTCTTACAACTCGGAAGACAATGGGTTCGTACATCCGCAGGATAACCTTTCCTACTCCCTCGTAATAGGGCCTACCGTGAAGTGTTACTACGGTCGACCTCGGGTGGGTCAGGAGCATACCAGCGAGGGATGTGAACGCATAGGGCACATGAAAGTGTACTACATCATAGCTCTCCTTCAATCTCGCGAGTTTCAGGATTAATCCCGGAGCGATGGGGTTCCTCATTGGAGAGGCGATTACTCTGAAGCGAAGGACTCGAACCCCACCATCCAAGTAGTTTGAGGGGACATCGGGATGAAAGGTGGTCAGCACCGTCACATCGTGATCTCTGGCCAGCCATCTAGCGAGGGATCTGGTGTGGTACTCTACCCCTCCGTGGTGGGGAGGGTAGCGATGCGTTACTTGGAGTATCTTCAATCCTTCGCTCCCCTCTTTAGCATCGACCCCGATTTATAAACGGTTGAATCAGAGTTAAAACCCCTTGCGTAACGACACCATCGTCGATCGTTCTCCTATGGGATTTCCCACGCGTGCGAATCCGTTCAATAGCCCATTTGGGAATGGATGTTGTGGGAAGTATGGTTCCTAGAAGTGGGTTACGCCCAAGGAAGAGTTCTCCTTGTGCTGGTAAGGGATTGGACGAGAGAGGACTTCAATATACGGATTATCATGAACTTCTTTACCTAAAGTAGGCTTAATCGGTCGTGAAATTAATGAACGAGCAATCTTGTTAAAGAGGTCTCTAGCTTCTTAGAGAACTAAAGCTCCTAGCCAAGGACCATCTTTTAAGAGGTGTCTCCGCTGTTACTCAGGATCTAAATTGAGGGTCCTTGTCACGGGAGGCTCGGGGTTCATAGGCAGATCGGTTCTGGAGGAGCTGCTGATCAGAGGCCACGAGGTGGTCTCCCTAGATTTGGTCGAGCCCTCTATCACCGTTCCCTTCGTTATTGGTGACGTGAGGGATCCCGAAACCCTGAGGAATGTTGCAGAGGGCGTAGATGCCATCGTCCACCTAGCAGCGATAGTAAGCGCCGTGGAGGCGATGGAGAGGCCCGTGGATACGTTCAGGACGAACGTAGAGGGAACGCTGAATGTGGCGGAGGCCGCGAGGAGGGAGGGCGCTAAGGTCATTTACGCGAGCAGCGTGGCCGTCTACGGCGAGCCCAAGGTGCTGCCGGTGAGCGAGGATCACCCCGTCCACCCCACCAACGTCTACGGGTCCACCAAGCTCGCGGGGGAGTCCCTGTTGCTGGGATACAGCGGGAGCTACGGGCTGCCCGTCACATCCCTCAGGTTCTTCAACGTCTACGGCCCCCACATGAAGCCCGGGCCCTACGCTGGTGTGATATACAGGTTCCTGGAGAGGATAAGGGATGGGAAACCGCTGAGGATCGAGGGAGATGGCAGGCAGACTAGGGACTTCGTCTACGTCGGGGACGTGGCGAGGGCCGTGGTGCTGGCCTTGGAGAGCGATGCCACCGGTGTGTACAACGTTGGGACCGGGAGGGAGATCTCAATTCTGGATCTCGCGCGCCTGCTCTTCGACCTAACCGGGAGGGACACGGGACTGGAGTTCGCTCCCCCCAGGCCCGGAGACATAAGGAGGAGCAGGGCGGACATCTCCAAGATCAGAGGGCTGGGCTGGGAGCCATCCATCGATCTTGAGAGGGGACTCAGGAGGACGATCGAGTGGTTCGGTCTCTGATAGATGTTGTGCTTATGCAGCACATCCTCAAAAGGCATGGAAAGGTCAGAACAGTGCGATAAGGAACCTGGAGAGATGGTCTGCGATCTCAGTGGTGCGTTGGCGATATATTGAGGTAGGGGGTCACTCATACCCTCCGTATTAGCCATTCCAGAGCTTGAGGAGGTTAGAGTGTATCACATGTTAGAAGAGGCCAATAAATAGCTGGAAAAAAGAGGGAGGGCGTGTGAAGTTCATGAATGCGGCGAGGTCCAGTTTCCGAGTTCGGATCTTCACGCGTCCGAAAGATAGAGCGATTTCTTCCTCAAATTAAGCTGGAGGTCAGTTTGTAGACGACTTTGTATACAAGAACTCAGAGAAATATGCCGGAGACTGAGGTAGTTAGTGTTAGAATAAAGAAGGAGATCAAGGAAGAGCTGGAGAAGATGGGTGTAAACGTAGGCGAAGAGGTGAAAAAATCTTGGAGGAACTAGCTTGGAAGCAGAGGATAAAGAGGAAGGTGAGGGAGTGGCGTTCCATCTTGGAGAGAACGAAGCCTTCCAAGAAAGGATTCTCCGTCGAGAGCGTGAGGGAGGATCGTGATAGTCGCTGATTCCCCCGTTCCATGTTAATCAACTACTTCTCTAAGGAGGAGGGATGGGAAGATGCGGAGAGGGTCATAGAGAAGGGCGTGGTAACACTGGAGCTAGCTGTGATAGAGACGGCTAATGCTCTCTGGAAGAAGGTGCTTAGGGGTGAAATGTCTGAGGAGGATGCAATCACGATAGTAGGGGATCTGAAGAGGGGAGATGTCATAAAATTGGAGGATCAGGGTGCCTACTTGGAAGGGGCGTTCGGTATAGCGGTAAGAAGGCAGATCCCAATTTATGACTCCCTGTTCATATCCCTCGCCAAGGTTAGGGGGTTGAAACTAGTTACCTGCGATGTAAAGCAGGGAGAGGTCGCTGTTGAGGAGGGAGTGGAAGTTCTGATTATTTGAAGCG